>JAHLLU010000071.1 GCA_020444005.1 archaeon | reverse complement strand
GGCTGCTGAAGGGGTGAATATCATCAGCTGTAACGATTACCAGTCCACCGTTGACACCTGTATAAGCTGAAACCAGTAAAGCATCACTGAGTACGTTGACACCAAGGTGCTTGGTGGTCATCAATGCCCGTACTCCGCTGAGAGCCGCACCATATGCGACCTCGTATGCTACTTTCTCGTTTGTGCTCCACTCGACGTGCATACCATATTTCCGCGCGTCTCGTGCTATTGTGGACAATATCTCGCTGCTTGGAGTACCGGGATAACCTGCTACTACTTTTACTCCGGCTTCTATTGCTCCTCTTGCGATTGCGTTGTTGCCCATATACAAAATTGGGGCGTTTGTTTGTCTTGGTTCCAAATATTTACACCTGGATTTAGTGGGCTGGTGTCGGACTCCGTACTTAAGCCCTTCGACAAGCAGCGAATCTCCCTACGTCATTTAACGATGTTATGTTAAATTATTTGACCAATCTCTGCTCCACTAATCTTTCATCTGTGGAACAAGTTTCTCCATCCAACCGAATATCCAGTCGCGACTAGGTTTCCAAGTTACAGCAATACTGAATATCAGTGAGCCTATCACCATCAAGGCTGATGCGATAACTGTACCCAAGGTGTTCTCTAGCCCACCGTAGACCATTCCACCCATCACAGCCCCCACACTATAGAGGATAGATTTGCCGACTACCTCGACAACCGCCAGTTTACCGAAAGGCAGCTTTCTTGAACCAGCGAGTATCACAATTGGAGTATCAGGAAGAGGCGTTAATGCAACAAGGAGTACAGCCCAGAGCCCATACTTGTTAATCCATCGAGCTATCCTATCCTCGGCATCACTCATCTCTTCAAGGCTTTCAGCAACACCCCATCCCAGAAAATATGTTGTAACCTCCCCGATGGCGGCCCCTGTGCCTGCTGCAGTACCTAGTATGATTGGGTGATAGACAGAGGCAAGGGGTAGGAATAAGGGTATGAACATGTCTCGCGCTACTACAGTAAGATGACTCAACATAGCCGCAATCAATACGCCTATGATTCCAAGCTGACCTAGGCTGTCGCCCTGTACCATGAGTTTCCACAGTAACCCTCCTGAGATAGCCGCGACTGTTATAACTCCGAGTATGCTAAGGGCTGCTTTCCGCTTCAAAGTAGCCTATAGTTGAGTAAGGATGGATTTAAGTAAATTTATAACATGCCACGCATCCGGTTTTTAACACGAGTTGAATACATTTGAGTCAAAATAGAAACCTCATTATCATCGGCGTGGTTGCCGTCGTTATACTTGTACCAGCCATCATGGTCTGGAGTAGCTACAATGGCTTGGTCTCAGCTGAGATACAGGTTGAGAACGAGTGGGCACAGATCGAGGTACAGTACCAGCGACGATACGACCTCATCCCCAACGTGGTAAACGCGACCAAACTCTACATCAACTATGAGCAAAGCCTACTAACTGACATAGCAGCAGCGCGTAGCGGATGGACTGACAGCCTTGATGGCAGCGTGGATGAACAGATAAACGCTGCAGAGGAGATGGATGATGTGTCCAACCGTCTTCTAGCAGTTGTGGTTGTTGAAGATTATCCTGACCTTGAGGCGAACACATTAGTGCTCGGATTGATCGATGAGCTTGAGGGCACAGAAAACAGGATCGCCGTGGCTCGTCTCAGATACAATGAGGCAGTCACAGAGTACAACAAGAAAGTACGTTTGTTCCCCGGTAACATCGTAGCCAATATGTTCGGGTTTGAGACCAAGCCCTACTATGAGGCTGGGGAAGGCACAGATGAAGTTCCTAATGTACCCATCTAGGTGTTCTTCTCTGAGGAAGCAGGGACTCGTCCTCATAATACTAGCCGTATTAGTTTCACCTACACTGGTGATTAAGGCTCAGAGTCGCCCGGGGTATGTCTATGATTATGGTTATCTATTGTACCAGGATGAGGTTGAAGCCATAGAGTCCCTGTGTATAGACATTGATAACAATACGACAGCAGAGGTGGTGGTGGTTATTCTTGAGAATCTTGAAGAGTTTGACTCCATCGAGATGGCGAAACTTGAGTATTTCAACGATATTCCCCTTGACGGCATCACGGGCATAGGTAAAGCGGGTAAGGACAACGGTGTACTGATTCTCATCGCGGTTGAGGAAAGGGAATGGGCTTTCGAGATCGGATATGGCGTGGAAGGTGACCTTACGGACAGTGAATCAGGGCGTATCGGAAGAGAAATCATTACACCATATTTTCAAGACGGAGAATACTACTATGGCTTGTTTATCGCTGTGGCAACGGTAGGTGAAGAACTAGGCTATGATATTGAGGGATTTGAGTCTCCGGAAGAAGATTATCCTGAGTCCGATCTAATTGATTACGTTTTGGAGGACCCTTATGTGCTAATTTGGTGGCTACTGGGATCAGGTGGAGATCTAGCCATAATAATACTTGTTTTCATCCTCATAGCATTCTTCGTTTTTGGCTTCGGAGGAGGAAGAGGCGGAGGATTTAGTGGAGGCGGGGGTGGACGAGGCGGTTGGGGCGGTGGAGGAGGACGCAGCGGTGGCGGCGGCTCCAGTGGAAAATGGTAGCTAGACCAGCGGCGCTACTTCATCCATCAATATCTTGATGGATTCTGCTTCTTTCCCGTATGGGAAAACTATCACAAAGTGGTCTACACCAAGATTAACATAGCCCTTTATGAACTCGGCTGCCTCCTCTGGTGTTTTATAGCTCCAGGCTCTTGGTCCACTGTATTTCTCGTATGGGGCTTGTTCTGTTGCCTCTGCTCCTTCAAGTGCTAGGTGGAGTCCGGCGCTCTTTCTGATATCATCATAGTCTCGTCCAAAGCGTTTACAGTGTTTCTTGAGCACCTTGAGACGTTTCTGGTATGTATCTACTGGTGTGTTCCAAGCGAAGTTTGAGACATCAGCGTGTTTTGCGGTTACCTTGAGTAGCTGTGATCCCATGCCTCCTATGAGTATGGGTATATGTTTCTTGACTGGTTTTGGCATGCTTACAGTGTTTACCCGATAGTGTTTTCCCTCATAGTTCGCTACTGGTTCGCTCCACATTCGTTTCGCGATCTCGATGGCGTCCTCCATCTGGTTAATCCGTGTCATGGGTTTAGGGAATGGAATATCGTATGCGTTGTACTCTACTTCTTTCCAGCCTGCGCCGATTCCGAAATAGACCCGTCCACCGCTGATGTGGTCAAGACTCGCAGCGATGTTTGCGTGCAGAGCTGGGTTGCGGTAGCTCTGGCTGGCAACCATGTTGCCTAGTTTGAGTGTCTTGGTATCCGTGGCTAGGGCGCTAAGAGTTGTCCAGCATTCTAGACAGTTTACGTCCACTGCTTCTGGTCTGATGAGGAAGTGGTCGCTTGTCCATAGGCTCTCAAAACCATGTTTCTCAGCCGCTAGAGCTGCCTCTTTGATGTGTTCGTATGTGTACCCGAACTGGGGCTCGATCTGAACACCGTAATCAATCTTCATAAGAAGAACTAGAAACTATGAAATATAAAGGGGGGTTAGAGGGGCTTGCAGATTATCTCGTGTAGCTTCATATCCCTGATGCGGCTGCTTTCGGATGCCTCAAGCATCATCACGGTGTCCGCGCCAGCGTGACTACCAGCTACTGCAACCACCTTAGACCCAGAAGCCACAGCGTTACAGTCCACTGCCATCATGGCGATCTCGGCGCAAACCTTGACTCCTTGACTGAACTGGCGTAATGTGTTAGCTACAATGACGTTTGGCGGGGGTAATATCCAGGGTAGTCTTCCTTCTTGTGGGTCTGACTTTGCTGGACGCTGCCTACCTATGCCTGCGCTTACTGCTCCTGTAAGTACATCAGTGCATGTAACGACCTCGCAGCCTGCCTCTTTGAGACGTGCTCTGGTCTCGTCTGGCATTTTCTGGACGCCTTTCTCGCTGTATCCGGTGGCGTGGGTTACGATAACCAGTTTTAATCCACTGTCTTTGAATACCTCAACTGCTTTCTCAGCGACGTATCCAGTGGTGCTGCTGATCAGCACGGTGTCTATGTCTCTTTCTTTCGCTGCCTCTAATGCGATTTTGAGGCTTGCCTCTGTGTGTTCTTTTCCGGGTTTCTCCCAGTATACTACTTTTCGCTCGATGCTCAACCTGTTCACCTTAGAATATGTGATCAGACAGAGGATGGAAAATAAAACTTGCCCATAGCCTTAACAACACACGAGCTTTCATCTAACTATGATTCTTCAGCTACCGGGTTTCCCAGATGGGGGCATGATGCCGAGAAAGTACACATCTCAGGGAGAGGAGGTCTCACCCGAGATAGAGTGGCATGAGCTACCGGAAGGCACAGAGTCGCTTGTATTGTTCATGTATGATGTTAGCATACCCGCTGATTGGCTACGATTGAGCACCATTGACCACTGGGTAGTTTACAATATTCCTCCAACGCTAGACGGTTTACCTGAAGGACTGCCAGAAGAGCAGGTATTAGAAAACGGGGGATTACAAGGAACCAGATGGGGTAACCGCACCGGGTATATGGGCCCAAGTCCACTCACGGGTACGCATCTCTACGTCTTTGAGCTCAATGCATTGGACAAGATGCTGGATGTAGCTCCAGAGAATGCTACACGCAAAAACCTGACAGCGGTCATGGAGGGATCGGTACTGGGTAATGCAGTCTATGCTGGAAAATACAAGAAAACGAGGCTAAAATGATCCATGGTTCTCGCGTTGACCCATGATGGGTATGTGTTCACCGCATTTACTGCACCGCATATCATCTGTTAGGCTCCAATCGATTATGGTGTATCCCCTTCGTTTTACTACGTGTTCTCCACAGTTAGGGCATACTGTGTCTTCTTCTCCGCCGCCCCTCACGTTGCCAACGAAGACGTAGCGTAGTCCTTCCTCTAATGCGATCTTTTTTGCTTTCATCAGGGTCTCTACAGGGGTGGGGGGCAGGTGTTGGAACTTGTACATGGGGAAGAATCGACTAATGTGAAGCGGGACATCTGGTCCGAGATTCAATCTGATGTACTCCGCCATTCCCCTGATCTCTTCAGGGTCATCGTTGACCGTAGGTATTACTAGGAAAGTTATCTCTACGTGCACATCGTTGTCATGCATATACTCTGTTGCGTCAACCACCTTGTACATGTCTGCGCCACAGTGTTTCCGGTAGAACTCGGGGTTCCAGCCTTTCCAGTCCACGTTAGCCGCGTCAATATACTCTACTACGTTGCTGAAGGCTGGTATGCTGGTGTATCCGTTAGTAACTAGGACGTTCTTCACATCAGACTCATACGCGAACTCGGCTGTATCCTGAATATAGTTGAGGTTAATCAAGGGCTCATTGTATGTGTAGGCGATACTGGTGCATTCCTGAGTCAACGCGACCTCCACGACGCTCTCAGGATCCATGTACCTTGTGTGGACATCATCGATCTTGCTCATGCTCAAACCATAGTTCTGGCACCATGGACAGGTAAAGTTGCATCCGATGCTACTGATACTCAAGGCTAGACTCCCCGGATAAAAGTGTGCTAATGGTTTTTTCTCGATGGGGTCAACTGCTAATGCGCTGATTCGTCCATAGCTGAGGTCGATGATCTTGCCATCTTGGTTTTCCTTGGTGTAACATATCCCTCGTTTTCCCTCAGCTATCACACATTGGTGTGGACATATGGTGCACCGGACACCGTTTTCCTCTACCAGCGTATACCGTGACTCCATGATTGGAGTTAATCGAGAAAATGTATAATGGTTACTATCAGAAACCATGAAAAGCAGCGCATCAATGGTTGTAGTGATGTGGAGCGCTAAAAGACCTGACTCGGTAAACGCCCTTGATCTTCCCGGAGTAAAGACAGCGTTACCACGATACGTGGATGTAGTCCGGGGGAAACGGTACCCAAAATACATGATCGCCCAGTCAATCGAGGCAAAGTACAGCAGAAGAGATGAAACTGAGACCCTCTGGGAAAAACATGACGCGCTCCTTGAAACATATAATGAAACAGAGGCAAACATCAAACGCAAACCACGAAAAACACAGCAAAGCTTTCTAGACCTCAAGATACTTCTCGCACACAGAATAATGCAGAACTGTGAGTTCTGTGAGCGACGATGCGGATCAGATAGGCTTCACGGAGACAAGGGATACTGCAAAGCAGGGCGTAATTTTAGCTTGTTCTCGTCTTTCCCCCACATGGGAGAGGAGCCTGAACTGGTACCGTCGGGCACAATATTCACTGGGGGATGCAGCATCAAGTGTCTTCACTGCCAGAACTGGGACATCAGCCAGTGGCATAGCAACGGAGATAGTCTCACCCCTGAGATGATGGCGCACCAAGTAGCTGATCTAACAGAGAAAGGCTGTAGGAACATCAACATGGTGGGAGGAGACCCTACGCCCTATGTGTGGCACTGGTTAGAGACATTCAACTATGTGAAGAAACCCATCGCCACTGTGTGGAATAGCAACAGTTGGTATAGCCATGAGACGGCGAAGCTGTTAGCAGGATTCATCGATCTATACTTGCTTGACTTCAAATACGGTAACAATCGGTGCGCTGAGGAGATCAGTGAAGCCCCCGGGTACTGGGAGGCAGCCACACGTAATCATTTGATGGCTGATAAGTACGGTGAACTCATAATCAGAGTACTGGTGCTACCTGAGCACAACGAGTGCTGCACACGACCCATACTTCAGTGGATACACGACAACCTTGGACCAGGCACAAGGGTCAACCTCATGTTCCAGTACCGCCCAGAGTGGCATGCATCAAAACACCCCCAGCTAAACAGAAAACTAAGCCTAACCGAGAAACTGGACGCCAAGAAGATGGCGGAAGAGATTGGACTCACAAATCTAGTCGAATGAGACCCTGTACTCCTCAAACTGGGTCTCGCATGCGTTACCGGGACAGTATAGTACTCTTGAAAGCTTAGGGTTAGAGGCTATTGCCATTATTGTTGAGCTAGTCTGTTTGTACTCGTCGCTGTGCCAGCAAATAGAAGCAGTGGTCTTACCGTACTCGTGGTCAGCTGAAACCTTCATCATCTTGTCTATGGCTGCGTCAACATTCTCGGGCTGGAAACCATTCAACAACTGGAACGCCCTACGGCGGCGTTTCTCAGAGTCGGGTCCAATCTTCTCAGCGCGTTTATTCATCTTGATACCCGGATACATGGTTACAACGCCAATCGCGTATGGTCCGGGCATCAGTCTCCAAGATGTAGTAACATGGTCCCATAGTACATGCCAAGCGTTTCGATTATCAGCTACAATAAAGTTTCCGGGGCGGTAGAGTGGTCTGATGTCTGGGTTCATGAGGTATTCTTTTGCATCGGTTGATGTGCTGCACTCGCCTAGGATATCGAGTGCGAGTAATCCTCTGCTACGTTGAGGGTTTTCAATGGTCTCGGTTTCTTGGTTTGTTATTGCGAGGAATAAACCATCACGGTTGAACCCTATCCATGTGCCCTGTGAGTCATAATCAATAGGCGCAAAGACACCGTTCCTGATTCTTTTTGGCGGAGTTTCTAGGGTGTTTAAGCCCAGATACCTGTTATGTAGGGCAATGATGGGGTAGTCTTCTAACAACTTATAGATCATGGTGAAGGTGCACATAGGATTCTAGGTTCTAATGTTGAATTATTTTTAAAGGTATCCACCCAAATATGCAACCTATTTTAACCTCAAACAGCATACAATATACGGGTTCTATTAAGGTGACAAAAACATTAGAAGAATTTGCCCAGAGTAATATATCCGAACTTAAACTTCAAACTGGAAGTGTCTTCAACCCTGAAGACCCAGCCAGCAAGGTGCTCGGAGTATTCAAAGACACTGATCGAAACGGAGCTGTAGCAGCAAGTGGAGACAGGTATGGAATTGTTACCATGCGTGATCTTCTAGGAGTAGATCAACCGGCTATCACAAAGATCGAGTCAATATGGAAACAGGTCGGATCAGTCTCACCTAACATCAGCGTACTTGAGGCTGTTGACATACTTGTTAAGAATAATATCACTGCCATCCCAGTAGTCTCAAGAGATGAAATCACTCTACTGAGTCAACAGGATATCACCAAGGAGTTATCTGATGTACCGGACCTCAAGCAGATTAAAGCCAAGGAAATAATGAACGCCCCTGTTATCGCTATTGACAAGGAGACTCCTATTGCTCACGCTAGACGCATGATGCTGGATAAAGGCTTCAGCCACATACCGGTTACTAACCATGAGAAACTGGTAGGCATTATAACGGGAGAAGATATAGTCGCCACATTTGTCACAGCACAAAGTAAAACTACAAGAGGCGATAGAAGCGGAGAAAAAGGCAGCAAGTTCCCCGGACAAGTAGGAGGATTCATGGATAAACAGCCGTTGGTGGTCTCACCGGAGGCTAGTGTTTTGGAGGTTGTGAAGCAGATTAACAAGATGGGTGAGAAATACTGTCTCGTTGCTGATGAAGAAAAGCTTCACGGCATTATCACTCACCGAGAACTGCTCACTGTGATTCAAAGCGTCATGCCAGAACAGGTTCTTCCAGTCTACATTGTAGGCATTGATGGGGAGGATTTCTTTGAGACAGCGGTGGTTGAGGATAAGATCAGGCGTGCTGTGATGCGATCAATGAAGATCAGGGAGGATA
>JAHLLU010000070.1 GCA_020444005.1 archaeon | reverse complement strand
TAGGTACAAGCATCAACCTCGTCCCATTCATCGGTCATGGAAGCATCAGAATAGCCACCATGGGTTTCGCAAACAGGGCGCCCACAGATTCAGAGCTTGAACAGATGAAGACATACCTAGCCGAATCCATGAAGCACGGAAGCTATGGAATGAGCACAGGATTAGGCTATCCTCCCGGACTCTACAGTGATAACTCTGAGCTCATTGCATTAAGTGAGGTTCTCAGAAAATATCGTGGCATCTATTCTACGCATATGAGGGGCGAGGATGGAAATCTAGCTGACACGATCAATCTTGGAAGAGCCATGAAGGTACCAGTGCAAGTATCACACTTAGGCAGTAGCTGTGGAAGTAGAGCGATTCTCCGAGGTAGACATGAGGAGACTACATTGAAAGAACTTGATGACGCAAGAGCAGAAGGAGTTGATATCACTGCTGACATCTACCCGTATATTGCAGGGTCCAGTCTTCTTAGCCAAGTTATTCCAGACTGGCTTCACGAAGGAGGGGTTCCAAAGATGCTTGAAAAGCTGCAAGACCCAGAGGTTCAAGCACAAATGGCAAAGGAGTACGAGGAACTTGGCAGAGATTTCAGTAAGATCATAGTTTCCTATGTGAAAAGCGCAGGTAACAAGGATATCGAGGGCATGAGTATAGCGGATATCGCTGAGAAATGGGAGAAAAACATCGTTGACACCGTCTGTAAGCTTATGAGTGATGAAAAGGGTGAAGCCATGAACATCACGTTCTGGGGTACAGAGGAAGACGTAGACACACTGATACGGCACCCGGCTGTCATGCCATGCAGTGATGGCTGGATACTAGCCCCCACAGGGCCACTAGGCGCGGGGAAACCACATCCAAGATGCTACGGAGCATTCCCCCGATACATAGACCAGTATGTGAAGCAGAAGAAAATACTTGGTCTTGAGGAGAGTATCAGGCGGATGACTTCAATGCCGGCCACACGCCTTGGAATACAAGACAGGGGTATTATCCGGGCCGGTATGAAAGCCGATATAACCATATTCAATCTTGAGAAAATCAAGGATATAGCTACATTCAGCGACCCACACAGGTATCCTGAGGGCATAGAATATGTCATCAACGGAGAAACAACGGTCGAAAAAGGAAGACACACAGGAGAACTAGCCGGAGAAATACTAACGCGATGACAGAAAAACCCGAAACTATCCTGCACTTCCTCGGCACAGGGGGAGGAAGATTCGTAATGACGAGCCAGCGTAGAAGAACCGCTGGAATCAGACTCATCGAAGGAGACACACAGGTACACATTGACCCCGGTCCGGGGGCTTTGGTGTTTAGTAATTGGGCAAAGCTGAGCCCAGATAAACTGGATGGTTTGATAGTTACTCACTGTCATCCAGATCACTACACCGATGCCGAGGTCTTCATAGAGGCTATGACAAAGGGCACTACAGCCAAACGAGGAGTGCTTGCGGCTACAAAAAGCGTGCTCAGGGGGGCTGAAGGCATAGGGCCATCCATCAGCGGATACCATCAGAGCTTGGCGCGTGACCTCATCGAACTCTATGAAGGTACAAGCTTCAAAGTAAGGGGCCTAGGGTTCACGGCTACAGAGGCGCAGCATAGTGACCCCTTCACGGTAGGGCTTAGAATTACTACAGGTAACGGGAATATTGGGTATACGAGTGATACAGGTTACTTCTCCGGGGTCTCGGAGAGCTACCTTGATCTAAGATTATTGATACTTTGTACTATGTGGCCTAGGGAAAACAATCTCAATATTCATTTGAACACTGATGATGTTTTGAAGATAATTGAGGAAGCCAAGCCCAAGGCGTGTATCTTGACCCATTTTGGCATGAGGATGCTAAACGCTGGTCCAGAGAAAGAGGCAAAGTATCTAGCTGAGCAAACAGGGGTTCCTGTTTACCCGGCGGTAGATGGATTGGAAGCAACTATATCTGAGGAGATAACATTAAAGGGTCCAAGAAAGAGCGACCAACCAATCCGACTACTGTGACCCCCGTATGAAACCCACTCTACGATATCTTTACCCAGTGATATTCCTAATCGCTTGTGCAGTCAGCACTACTATGCTAATGTCTCCAGTATACGCCGAACAACAGGGTGCAGACTATATGACCCTAGGAGTAATGGGTGCCCTTCATGCTGCAGGATACACGGTGATGACCATCGTAGCTGGCTTATTGATTGATAGGTATGAGAAGATCAGACTCTACCTTGTGTTTGCATCACTGAACATTTTCAGCATTGGGGCTTTTGCATTAACAGATAACATACAGCATATGATACTACTCAGGGGATTGCTTGGTCTAACATCAGGCACATTCTGGGTCTCATCAAGCAGCATAACCGCCGCCCTGTCAGAGCCAACAGAGCTCACAAGAAACATTGGACTCTACAACCTTGGCTGGATAAGCGGCTTAGTAGTGGGACCGTTTCTCGGCGGCTTCATTGGTGAGTACGCTGGGTTCAGGACACTTTTCGCTCTACTGAGCATATTGGTGGTTATCAGTGTCCTGATTATCGCATTCAAGCTACTTCCTTATGGTAATCTCCACGGCGTACAAGGCAAGATGCGTATAGACTTCAAAGCCCTGCGGAAAGTATCAGTTGCTTACCTCTGTCTTTTTCCATATACTCTGAGTAGTGGTATCTACTTCAGCATACTTCCAGGATATATGGGAGAACTCGGCATCGCAGCATCAATCATAGGTATACTTCTCACAATCAGCAACATCGCAAAAGCCATGGGCTTCTTCGGTGTCGAGCGCCTCGTTAACTGGGGCACCAAGCGCTCGGTTAGACTCATCAGTGTAATGCTCTCTGTCTCGTTGGCTTGGATCGCTTGGGTCAACAATGCATGGGGTATAGCGGTTCCCCTAGCTATCTATGGACTTGCTAACGGAGTCCTTGAGCCGATTATTCTGAACTATATTGCCCAGAAATCACCTAAAGAATCTAGAAGCTTTCAGATGAGCATCTATGAGACGGTGTTCGGGATTGGAATGGTTATCGGACCAATCGCAACAGGATTCATCACCCAGAACTACCCCCCGAACATGGTCTACTTTATACTGGCGGCTGTTACCTTGGCTATTATTCCGTTTAGCTTCTGGCTGGAAGAGTAATACTGAAAATATATATTGAAGCAAGCCATTTCAGTATCTTAGTCTGATGTGAGGATTATGGGGTATCGTTTTGTTGCCCCCACAAGGGCATAAACGGATTATAGATACAACGCCCACAGGACAGACCGCCGCGGACAACCTTTTAAAGAAACCAACCAACCACCTATGCCATTACATGGCAAGGGGTCCGCACCAAACGCCAATAGGAGAAAAAACACAATGAATGTCTTACCACGCAAGATCAATTTCCTCGAAACAGAGGAAAAATGGCAACAGATATGGGAAGAAGAAGGAATCAACAGATACGACTGGGACGATGAGACGCGGCCAGTCTACAGCATCGACACTCCTCCACCCTACCCAAGCGGCGACTTCCACATGGGCAACTTCCTGAACTGGACCTACTTTGATATACGGGCCAGATACAAGAGAATGACCGGCTACAACGTGCTTTTCCCACAGGGATGGGACTGCCACGGACTACCCACAGAGGTAGCGGTTGAGAAAGCCAAGGGAATCAAGAAAAGTGATGTTCCGCCGGATGTCTTCCGCAAGATGTGCGAGGAATGGATCGAGCAATATATCCAGATTATGAAGACAGCGGTAATCAGGATGGGCGCTAGCATCGACTGGACCACAGAGTACAGGACCATGGAGCCCGAGTACATGCGCAAGATACAGCTCAGCTTCCTGAAGCTCTACGAGAAGGATATGATCTACAAGGGCGAGCACCCAATAAACTGGTGCCCAAGATGTGAGACAGCCATCGCAGACGCCGAGGTAGAGCACGAGCACAAACAGGGTAAAATCTACACTATTCCATTCATGACAGATTCAGGGGAGGTGCTGATAGCCACTACTCGCCCAATCTATCTACCAGCATGTGTAGCATTGGGCGTACACCCAGACGATGAACGCTATAACCAATTGATTGGCGGAGAAGCCACTGTGCCATACTTTGGGCAGAAGGTACCCATCATTGCTAACGATGAGGTGGACCCAGAGTTCGGAACAGGCGCAATGATGATCTGTACCTATGGAGATAAAGCGGACGTAGTAGCAGTAGCGAGATTCAATCTACCAGTCATCAAGCTTATCGATGGAAAAGGCACTCTCCTAGAGGTAGCTGGAAAATACGCGGGTATGAGTATAGCTGACGGACAGAAACAGCTCGTCAAAGATATGCGCGAAGCAGATTTAATCAAAGAAGAAAAGCAGTTAGACCAAGAAGTAGGGCTATGCTGGAGGTGCAGCACAGCAATCGAGATCGTGACAGCACTCCAATGGTTCATGAGAACCATCAGCCTCACAGACAAGGTAGTAGAGACAGCTAACTCCATAACATGGTACCCAGACTGGATGAGGCAAAGACTCTTAGACTGGGCAACCGGCTTGGACTGGGACTGGGTATTATCAAGACAGCGTGTGTTCGCCACACCTGTTCCAGCATGGTACTGTAAGAACTGTGGAAAGATCAGACTCGCAAAACCAGAGGAGCTACCAGTAGACCCACGAGTAACCAGTATCAATGATACCTGTGAATGTGGATCAACAGAGTTCGTGCCAGACAACGATGTCATGGACACATGGTTCGACAGCAGCATGACATGTGCGATTCATGCAGGTTGGCCGGATAAGCCAAACTGGGAGCGCCAGTTCCCAGCATCAGTGCATCCAAGTGGACAGGATATCATCAGGACATGGGCATACTACTTGATGGTAAGACACCTAGCCTTATTCGATGAGACTGCCTATGACAGTGTCTTGATCAACGGCATGGTGCTCGGAGGTGATGGACGCAAGATGAGTAAGAGCCTCGGAAACTTTGTCTCCACACCAGAAGTATTCGAGAAATTCGGCGCAGACGCGCCACGACAGTGGGCAGCAGCAGGAGGATCAACAGGAACAGACATCCCATTCAGATGGGAAGACGTAGAGTATGGTTGGAGATTCATGCGTAAGCTCTGGAACGCGGCACGTTTCGCGGGTATGCGGCTTGAAGACTATGATGGAGGCTATGCTGAGCCACAGCTAATAGACCGCTGGATCATGACCAAGCTACAGAAGACCATCAAACGCGCAACAGAAGCCATGGAGAACTGTGACTTTATGAACGCCACAGAGGCAGCAAGGAACTTTATCTGGCACGTCTTCTGCGACCACTATTTGGAGGCTGCCAAGACAAGGCTCTATGGTGAGGGTGATCCAAAAGAGGCGGCCCAGTGGACCCTGTATAATGGGTTACGGGATATGCTGAAGCTTATGGCACCAGTCACACCACACCTTAGCGAGGAAATCTATAGAACAATGTACGACCCCGACAACAGCATCACCGTAGCCGAGTGGCCCAAGTACGATGAGAAACTGGTTGACGAGGAAGCCGAGCGCATCGGAGACATAATCATCGCGGCTATCAGCAGCATACGCACTGAGAAGAACCGCCGTGGTGTAAGCCTTAACGCGCCTGTGGTGAAGCTTACTATCTACGCTGGTGAGAACGCGGGGGACATTGAGCAGGGTGCTCAGGATATCAAGGATACGTTGAAGGTCGAGGAACTTGAGATACTTGATGGATCTGGCGGCGAGGCCGTGATCGAGGAATACGAGCATATCGGCTACAGTATGAACCTCTAAACCCTTTTACAACCCCAAACATTCTATTTTCATATGTCAGACCAAATGGTACCTCTAGCCGAGGCAGAAAACGAGGTAAAAGTAGTAACACAGCGACTAGCTTTACTGCATCTTGCGTTCAGTAGAACAATTGTTGATACCCTTGGATGGGAGGATGGAAAACAACTGATTCTTGATAGCATCAAACAATACGGTGAATACGTGGCCGAGCGGACAAAACAAGGACATCAAGGATTACCCAAGTATGGTTTCTGGGAGAACAGAGAAGGCAAACCACCTCTTTGTGAGCTTGGTAAGATAATGCTTGAACTTGGTGAGCCCGAGCTTGGAGCCATGTATTGCTTGATTGATCCAGCGAAAACCATGGCCGCTGATCCGAGCCAAAAGATGATTCACACACGGTGTATGATTCTTGGGCATGATGAGTGCCAATTTGATACGATTCCAACAAGTGAAGCTGAAAGGAAGAGCTTCAAACGGGGAAAAGACTGGGCTTTTGTTGATCCAGTAGTGGATGAGTTTGTAAAAGAACCCTAGAAGGTTCGGTATTTCGTGATGGCTGCGATGCCTCCAAAGCTTCTGTAGAGCATCTCACCTTCCTCGGTATGGGTGCTGATTACTTCTAATCTTGCTTCGGCGTCTTCCGCCATCTTAACCAGCACCTCGATGAGGTCTTCACGTTCAATTATCTCATAGTTACCGCCTTCACATTTGAGGCAGTTTAATTCGTTGAGGCTGTTCTCAAACTCCTCGTAATCGTCCATGTCTACGATTCTTGTTTCTTTGAAGCCGCATGTTCGGCATTCTAGGGTTACCCTCCAGCGTTTGATGCTGTCGCTTACTAGCAACGTGTAGACGTTTACGTTTTTGAGTTGCCGCATTACCTCGTCTTCGCCATAAGTTGCTAAGCCGTCATCTTCGCCCAAGTGTTTGAGGAACTCTTGTACTACTTTTCGTTCCTGAGTGTATCTTACTTGTTCTAGGAAGCTTCTGCTCCGAGTTACTAGCTCCTTGACGCCTTCATGGCCAGTGTATCCCGTATCTACGGTGGTGAGTACTTTGTCTTTGATCTCATGGTGGAGATAATTTCCTTTTAGGAACTCTTCCTTGGTGGGGCCTGGTCCTCCGACTATTATTCCTTGTAGGTTAGGTATGTTTAGGAATAGGTCTGTCATGGTGTCGCCGACTCGGTTGAAGTATTCTTGAAGGTGCATTTGTCTGAGTCGTTCGTAACGCCTGCTTGACTGTCCACCGGCTCGGGTCTTGCCTGCGACGCCGCTGGTCATATCCTTAAGGATGTCTGCGCGTTGTCCTTTGAGTGCAGCGAATGTGGCATCCTTGGCATCAATTACTAGTATGCCGTAGCTGTCTTCATGCTCCAGTATCTCCCAGAGAGGTTCCAGCATGAACCTGTGTTCGCATCGGTAATAGTAGATGCCGATGGGCTCTGGGGGGATAAGTGTGAATGTCTGCATGTCGCCTACGCCCAGTTGGTCACTGGCTATGTTTCCCGCGAATATGGCGAGCCCTGTTTCTGGTACTTTGTTGAATAGTTTGAGACGTTCCATGGCTTTGGTTAGGGCGTCTTGGACGTTTTTTCGTGTGGTCTTGGATTTGATGTTTACTGCTGTGCCGTACTCGTTGCGGAGGTCTGTCATTACGTCGTGTATTTGTTTGCCTGGTGGGATGTAGACTGTGACGAGTTCGGTCCCACGTCCTTCTAGGTCTTCTAGTCTTTCTAGCATTCGTTTGAACCTGAATCTGTCGAGTGTTGCGTTTCCTGAGGACATTGTGGGTCACTGGGTTAGCTTTGATACTTTGGCACGGTATTTGAACGTTACTTAAGGTTTCAGTTTTTGGTGATTATTGTGTTCTGGGGTTATTGTAGTGGGTTACGGCGTAGAGGTATAGCATGTAGGTCATGCAGCTGTCTTTGTCGCAGTGTAGGCAGATTTCTTCTGGGTTTTTTGGGGGTTTGTCTACCTTGAATTTTCTTCTGCATAGGCTTTCTGCTATCAGTTTTATCACCTTATTGTGGAGCCGCTGTGGGTTCCCTCGACGGCTCGTAATATTTCATTTGGGTCGGTTCCATCTATTATTATTATCGGGACGTCAAGCTTTTTTGCGAGTCTTACAGCTTTGAGGTCGAATAATCCGTACTCGCCGGGGGCTTGACGTGTGTTTTGTTTTATTATCTCTTCGAGGGTGGTGCAGGTGAGGGCGGGGAGTTTCTCTGCGTCTGCGTGTATTTTTGGGTTTTTTGTGTAGACTCCGTCGATGTCGGTGGCGTTGATGATTAGGTCGGCTTGCATGTGCTTGGCGAATATTACGGCGCGGTAGTCGGTGCTGCTTCCCGGTTTGTAGCCTCCGCCTACTAGTACTTTGTCTTTGGGGGCGTTTCGGAGGTCGCTGCCTCTTTGGTAGATTTTTGTCTGGTCGGCGATGGGTCCGAGGGCGGCCATGAAGAGCAAGGCGTTGATGTGGGTGGATTTGATGCCTAGGTTGTCTTGTATGTCTCTGTTGGCGTCGAGTTTTTTTGCTTGGTCTATGAAGTATCTTGCGGGTTTTCCGCCGCCGCATACTATCATGAGGGTGTGGCCTTCAGCGTGGAGTTTTTTGATGGTTTCTGCGTATCGTTTGTAGTTCTCTGGGTTGATCTGTATTTTTGGGTCGGTGTTTTTTCCTGTGAGTAGGCTTCCTCCGAGGCTGATGGCGATCTTCATGGGTATTGTGATGTTTTTGGTGTGTTTAGGTTTTTCTGGGGAATGGTTTTATAATGGGTTTTGTGTTTGTATTGATTCGTGCGGGGGTTCCCGAGTGGCCAAAGGGGCAGGACTCAAGATCCTCTAGCTCAGGCTTTCGAGGGTTCGAATCCCTCCCCCCGCACCTAGTTTTGGTGTCTACTGGTGGGTACTTTGGGGAAAAAATTTTCT
>JAHLLU010000069.1 GCA_020444005.1 archaeon | reverse complement strand
TCATCTATCCTGAAGTTGGTGACAGATGCTGGGCCTCTTGAAGTATCAATGTCTCGCTGTACAGGGTCATCAAGTAACTGTCCACGTATAGTGACATTTCTTTGTCCTTCACGTAGATCGATAATCTCGGTTATCTTACGCTCGAACTCAGGTATTTCCATCTCAAAGTCCTCTGGATCGATGTGTACGCGTCCATTTCTTCCAACATTAAGCTCAACGCCGCCGCCGAACCCTGACCTTGTATAACCGTTCTCAACTACTATCATTGCACCGGTCTCGATCTCGGCTGCCTTATCCGCGTCATCATCCCAGAGGCTAAGTCTTACAGTACCCGTATCATCCTCAAGGAGAACACTGACAACCTTACCTTCGGAACCATCTCTTCGGACAAACTCGCGCTCCTCGCCTATTTGTGAGGCTATCGCTGCGACGTTGACGCTGCCCATGCTTTCGTTCAGGCTTCCTATCTTGGTCCAGAAGGGTACTGGTTCATCGGGTTTCACGCCCTTTTCAATGATCTTGATAGCCGTATCCCAGCCGACGTGAACCTCGGGGTTGCCCATGTTACTGGTACGTACGTTCCCGGAGATTATCTGTATCTTTGTTCCCTTCTCCAAGCTTCCATACTCGTCCACGTTATCATCCCAGAGAACAAGATTGATGCGCGCGCCACCTTCCTCAAGAACCAGTCTGCCTACCTTACCCTCAGAGCCATCTTGGCGCTGGAAGGTGGATGGTGGGAAATTATCCATAACTACGCCCTCAAGGTTAACAAAGCCTTCAGCGTGGACATCTGCTGGGGTTAGGAAGAAGCTCTCTAGCTTTGGATAGTCTTCTTCTACTGCGTCCATGGGCTCCATGAAGAGTTGTCCACGGTTTCCAATGTTGATCTCGATGTTTCCTCTTCGCTCTCTGCTGTATCCGTGGAGTATTCTGACTATCTTTCCGGGTTTGAGTTTTGACGCCTCGACGTGATCCGCTTTATCATCCCAGAAGACCACTACCACTGAGCCCGTCTTATCACCGATAATCAACCTGAGAACCTTGCCCTGCCTATTGTTATCCCGGTCAAAAGTCCTGCTCGGGAAAATGTGTATAACACGTCCAGTGAGACTCACATCACTAAGCCCAGCTGTAAGATCAGCGATCTTAAGCTTAGCCTCGATACGTTCTCCTGCGCCGTTTATACCAAGATTGCTTGACACTAGATGTGCTGCGGCTTCTTCTGTGAGTAATCCGGCTGCTTTTGCTCGTTCTTGTTCAATGAGTTCTCTTACTGCTTCCTCTGTAAGATTCGGCTTCAGTGCAAGTATTCGCTTTATGATGTCTTCCGTGGACATAAACGTCAGAAATAACTCACCCACGCATAATATAAATTAAGTCACAACAAGTAACACAAACTCATATGAGAAAATTTTTCCCAGAAATTCCCACCAGTAGACGGCACCCCATCTATTTCTGGCTACGCTTCGCCTCAGTCGCATACATATAATAAAACGCCAAAGCGAGGGCAGTAAGCGACAGCAATATTATCGCGCTTTCAGCGAAATCAAAGAGCACTGGAATCGTCATACGCATATGAGAAACATGGTTCCTATTTATGTGCTACTCTAATCAGCCACACTATACGCCTTCCAGATACCCAGAAGAGTATCATATGCCTCATCCTCTTCCTCAATTACATCATAATGCTTCAGCGCCTCAGCCAGCTTCTGAGCCAACAAGTGATAACAATATGCCTTCTCGTGATCCAAGACCCTGAAATAGAAATCACTACAGCTACAATACCCGGCATTGCTGTAAATCAGATATTCGGCATGCTGACCAATTGCCACCCAGAGAGTCCTACCGCTAGGCTTGAAAACATATTTTTTCACACGGTTCTCTGTCACCAAGCGCCAAGCCTTATCAAACCGGTCTCCAAAAAGCTGCCGTAGCCGTTGCCAGTTCTGCCTTGAAATCTCCCGCGAGATACACAGATCCCTGAGAATCTGCTCCAGTGACAGATGTTCATGCAGCGAGACAGCCATAACTGATACAAGGATTACACTGTTTTAAGCATCTTCAATAGATGCACCGTGACCCCAAGCACCATAATAGCCACAGGTCTCGGCTGCGGACATAGATGCTCGTCTCATTGCTTCATCTAGCTCAGTGCCACGCTGAGTCTCGTAGAGAACCCTTGCTATGTAACTGTCTCCCGCGCCGAGAGTATCAACTACACGGGTCTCGACAATTCCTTGAGAGTACAACCGGTCTCCATCATAGGCAACTGACCCCAGTTCGCCTCTTGTAACTACCACGAGACACTGATTCACATCGTATATCCATTTGACGAGTTTCTCAAGCTCAACATCACCAAGATTCGGAACACTCAGAAAAGCAGCGTCAACATGGGGAAGAACATACTCAAGATACTTTTGAGTCCAATCCGAGCTAAAATCAAAGCTGAGAAGCTTTGAGGCTTTGCTTAACTCAGCTAGGTATGGTTCTATGAAGCTGTAGATGCTTGTATGAACAACATCGAATCCGGAGATGTATTCATAGTCGGGTTTCTCTAGTTTGATGAGCTTTCTAGCACCGGGTATAGAGCCCTTGAACTGTCTGTCTCCGTCTCGTAGCTCAATATCACAGCGCCCAGTAGGATGATCAACTACTCTGCAACGCGAGACATCAATATCCTCAGCTCGAAGAGCCTCCAATAACAGCGTTCCCCGTCTATCATTACCCACCCATCCAAGATAAGCCGCTTTTCCACCATGACGCCTATAGAATACGGAAACATTAACAGCGTTACCGCCGGGATACATGGTGTTTCTGTCAAGATATCTGTCGAATGTATTATCCCCGACGCCGATGAGAGAAGCCATACACAAATATCCACTTGTATATATTTCACCTATACCCTAATGGGATAGCCGAGGAACAAGGTTTGATCAAATTACTCACTCCACACCCAGCACTCATGGTAGAGTCAGGTGAAAGAGTACTAATGGCAGCCGACCTGCACCTCGGACTAGAATATGATCTCGCCAAACAAGGCATCAACATACCTTACCAGTGGAACAGAATACTAAACGAACTCATGTTCCTCCTAGAGGAATACCATCCAGACCGACTCATATTATTGGGTGATGTTAAACACGGAGTGCCATCAACAAGCTTCCAAGAGAAACGCGAGATACCATTGTTCTTCGAGACCTTGCTGGAGGCTGTGGATAACATTGATGTCACTCGTGGAAACCATGACGCAAATATCCAGAAGTATCTCCCAGAACAGGTAACACTACACACATCAAAGGGAGTTATCTTCGGAGACGAGTTCAAGGTAGCAGCCATGCATGGGCATGCTTGGCCAAGACCAGAGATAATGACCGCTGATGCGGTGATAATGGCGCATAACCACCCAACAGTGATGCTAAGCACACCTATTGGTATCAGGATTACCCAGCCAGCGTGGATAAGAGGTACCCTAGACCCGGAATCACTTGCCAGAGCCTTCCTTGCACAGGATAATGTGAAGCTGGAGCCTGAGGAGGAGCCGTTGAACGCCTTCTATGAGGAGTATGGTTTTGAGGAGGGGACACCAGAACTCATAGTTATGCCCATGTTCAATGATTTGCTTGGTGGTTTACCTGTTAACAGCGAGTCTCCTGAGAGTCTATTGGGTCCTTTGTTCAGGGGAGGAATCGTTGATATGGATAATTATGACGCGTATCTTCTTGATGGGAGCTATCTTGGGAAGGTTGGTTTCCTCCGTAGGCGTCTTGAAGGTAGTGTGTAGGCGTTGACTACATACAAGCGGTTATAGATTCACGTAGGTTCTCTGTTTCTGTAACCCAGCTAATGGGTAACGCCATTGAGCCCGAAAGGGCTTCCTTCCCAATCTTATTCCCGTACAGAGAGGCATGCGTGGCATTTTGATGTAAAAACACCCGATACAGACGTGCCTTCTCTGATAGAAGCATAAAATGGGTTTTGTTCAGCTTCTTCTAGTATTTTTTTCAATGGCTTATCATTGATGTTCCCAAGGGTTATCTTCGATGCAAGCGGTCCACAGCAAGGATAAACAATACCATCTGGTCCTAGACCTATGTCTCTAAGAACCTCACCGCATTTCACCTCAGAAAACAGAGTATAATTATGTTCAGCTAGATCTAAGCCACGACCAACAGGCGTAACAGGAGTCTCAATCAGTAAAGCGTGTGGGTCATGGATTCGATTACCACCCAATACCTGTATTTTTTCGTCTCCGAGAAGCTCTGGGATGGTCTCGGGTGTGATCTTGTTGTTTTTCGTTGTGGTGGTCATTATGATTATTTTGATCCCGAGACCGTGTGCAGCCCAGTAGGCGTTTTTTACACTGGTTATTGGGATGTATTCTTGATGGAAATCATCGATGCTGAGGTTTAACGCATCGAGACCAAGGGTTTTGAGGGGCTCAAGGATTCTAGTGGCTTTTTGAACACTTGTTGCCCAGTACCCGTTTGATACTATCTCGGTCTTTAAACCAGACTTAGATGCGTGTTTGATGAAAGCAGATACAAGTACTGGTTCAAGAAAGGGTTCACCGCCAGTGAGACTAATCCATTCTGCACCAAGCTTTGTAGCCTCATCAATAGCCTTGATACCTAGTTCAAGGGGTATGGTCTCTTCTCGCCTTGGACTGGACTCGAAAAAACAGTGTCTGCACTCAGCGTTACATCTGTAGGTCAGTATCAAACCGAGGCGAAAGAGATGAGAGGTCATTCTAGCATTGCCAGTGTCTGCTGGATGAGAGTGTTCGCTTGATAGAAGCCTTCCTCAACGATGTTACGTTGCCGCTGAAGCTTGTTTTTCAATAGCTTGAACTCGTGGCTCTGGTGTAGAGTCATATTTGCTAGATCAACTATCTCGGCTATCCTTGGGAAGGGTAGTGCTCCGAATGTCTCCATGGTCATCTGTTCGCTTGGTCCAGCGTTGCTGTGGACAATGGGGTTGATGTGTCTTGATACCCACATGAGATTCGTGTTCAACTGCTTAATCTCGTCCTCACTTAGACCCTCGCCCTTTTCCTCAATAGCAGAGTCAAGATGCTTTGATAATTCTACAAAGGTCTCGGCTTGTTCAATCACGGGGTAAATGTTGAAGTATGCTCTTACCTTCTCGGATTTACCCTGTATCTCTTCTAGTATCTCTAGCATGCGTTCTGCGTATTTGGTGAAGCTATAGGGCAGTATGGGGCAGTTAATCATTCTTGTGACGAAGTTAAGTTCAGCCTTGACATCCATCTCCAAAATATCAATATCACCGTGGTCCATAGTGGCGTAAGGTGTATGCCACCACCAGCCACCGCCACTATAGTTCACATGGGGGTCATAGTCCTCAGGTGGTCTACTAGTAGTTATGCTCACATGCGGCATACCTGTGCCCCAGAAGCTACCGTCACCTGCTCGTGTTGCCCATCTGAACTTTTCAACGCCTTTTCCCTGAACCGCTACTACGCTGTCCTGTGCCGCATCCATGACTTCTGTGATCTGAATGTCTCTGAACATTGTTGCTCCGTCTGCTCCGGGGCTGTCTATGTTGTAACTTGTGATACAGCCGTGGCGTAGGTCATGCCAGAATGCATCGTTATACCATGTAGAGCCACTGTATCGTCCAATCTCGTGACCGGGCCAGATTACGAATCGTGCACTACGTCTGAGTTTGTCCTTGTGTTTGTTTAGTAGTCGTGCTACCTCCATGATGGCTACGTTGCCTGAGAGGTTGTCAACTACTCCGGGGCTATAGGGTGGAGTGTCTACGTGGGCGTTTACCATTATGAACTTGTCTGGCTCTACGGTACCCTTGATCTCGGTCTCAAGTAAGGGAATTGATTTCCAACCGGTGTCAACAACTGAGACAATATGGGCCTGCACGCCGCCTTGTTTTACCAGTTTTCTTAGTGCCTGTCCGTCTTTGTTGCTGATGTGGAGAATCGCTGGAATGGTTTGTATGTCGTTGATGTTTTCTGGTGTGGGGCTTCCGGAGACGCTGAAATCGGCGCGTTGATGGCAAACAGTAGGCATATAGTCGTCTTGTTCGATGACCACCAAGCCTTTAACGCCCATATCTTGGAGTCTGAGGAGGAAACCGGCTCTGAGCCCCATCCAGTCTCCGCTTGTCTTCTGCTCACATAACACAATCTTGTCTCTACAATCAGCGTAGCCGATCTCATCAGGAGCCAAGTAGATCATCTCTGCCTCGAATCCTTCTGGTCCAGTAGATCCTACTTGTCTGTAGGGTGTGCTCTGTACCTTCATCTCGAGGGGTGAAGTGATTTTGAGGCTGCTGTGCTTGGGTTCGCTGAGGTATGCTTCGAATCGGTGTATACGACACTCTAAGCCATACTCTTCCAAGCGTTTCTTTATGTACTGGATCGCTTTTTCCTCTTCAGGGCTTCCGCTGTGAATTGGTGCGATCTCCATCATTTCATTCCAAGTCTTCTGCATAAGGGGCTTATCGATGCCCGAATCAAGTTTCTTTAAGAGTGACTTGGTTTCATCAGTGAGCCAGATCAAAGTAATTCAAGAATCAAGTGTATCTAAACCGTTTAACCCTTTTCAAACAAGGTGTAGGTTCAGTAAAACGTTCTCTTTTTTAGGCGCAGTGCCGAGGATCAGAGTGATAGAAATGGCAAAATCAATTTGTGAAAAAATCCAGTCAGCCGACTGGAAAAACGAGAAACATGTACCAGTAATCGACGCCCCAGAAAAAGTGAAAGCTGACGAGATGGTAAAAGTCGTCGTAACCGTGGGTAAGGAAATTGCCCACCCTAACACAGTAGAGCATCACATCAGATGGATACACGTCTACTTCACACCGGACGAGGGAAAATTCACCTATGATCTAGGAAAATTCAGCTTCGAAAGCCATGGTGAGGGCCCAGTAAGCACGCATAGCGCTGCTGCGTTCCACTTCAAGACAAACAAGTCAGGCACACTGAACGCTGTAAGCTACTGTAATATCCACGGTCTCTGGGAAGGTAGCAAGGCCGTCAAAGTAGAGTAAATTTCTACAACCATTTTTTCTTTAATTTCTTTTTATCGGGTTAGTGGTGGGACCGCCCGGATTCGAACCGGGGATCTCGCGGACCCGAACCGCGAATCGTACCAAGCTTGACCACGGCCCCAAAGCGTATTCCACCGTGGTTCGCTGGTTTAAAAAAGGTTCCTAAAGGGAGAGAAAGTGTTAGGCTTCGCGTACCGCGTCTTTTACTGTCATGTTTAGGACGGTCTCAGCGATGTCTGCTCCATATTCAGCGGTTCTGAGGATGCTTTCGACGATCAATCTGAGTGCTGGTACCTCTTCTGGAGGTGCATGCTTGACAATAAGGTGGAGTATCTCGGCTTCCATGTTTCGTGTCTGTTGAGCCATATCAAGTACAGCGTCAGCCTCAGCGTAGTTTTCATCGAAAACCGCTTCCATTGCGGTCTCAAATATCTCTAGGGCGAACTCACTTAGCTTCTTGAGCTCAGAGAGTAACTCGCTGTCTACGATGCTTAGTGTGAGTTCGAGTCTGTTATGTGCGATGTTTACTGCGTGGTCTGCCATACGCTCAACAGATTTTGTGATTAACCTATAGCCTAGGCATTCTCTTGGTGATTTTAATCCGCTCTCTTTCAGAATGTGCCCATCTACTACTGCTACTTTGAGGAGCCGTATGATGTATAGGTTGAATCGGTCTACTTCATCGTCCATTGCTACGATTTCGCGTGCTAGATTCACGTCATCAGTACCAAGCGCGATTATTGCGTCTCTGTGCATGCTTGCGGCTATTACACTCATTCGTCGTAATGCGTCTTTTACGCTGAGTTCTGCGTAGCTGAGAAGTACCTGTAGTGTAAGGTCTTGAGGGAGATCAGCTAGTATTTCGGTTCCCACGAGTTTCTTGCGTGTAAAGTCTTTGACGTTAAATCTTTGGCTACTGTCTAGTCTCTCTTGATTGCTTCTGAGTTGAATTATATTATAACCCATAAGGTACGCGGAAACCACGCGTCGTACAATACTCTCGGGTGTATCTTCTTGAGTCGGGTTGATGATTACTTTTTTCTGTGTATCTGTAGTTTCTGCACCTTCAGGGGTCAAGCATAAAGTGAGATCATCTTTCTGCATGATTCTAACTACACTACCTCGCTGTAGCCCCATTTGTTCTACCCAGGCTTTTGGTAAGGATATTATGAAGGTTGAGCCTCCGGTTACCTGTACTTTTCTTAGCTCTTCTCCCGGAATTGATGACAATGTAGATTACCTACGCCCCATAATCCGTTAGATGTAAATATATTTATCGAAAATATATTCAAACAGCCCCCACATTCTATATACTATATAGAAATAGGAAGACAATAGAGAGGTTGCGTGTAGCTTTATACTATATAGGGAATTTATTTATTCAATGATGTTAGGTTAGGGAAATAACGGGGAACAAATTGAGGTCAAGAAGGAGGAAAAAACAAACCACCTACCTATTTCTGGGGATTGGAGTTATTATTGGCCTTCTACTAGCCGGACCTTTAAGATATAATGGAGTAATCAATGATCTAAGAGAACAGATAACTAGTGGAGGTGGAGACACCGTACCAACAGGAGACCTCACGGTTGCCGGGTCAAGCACTCTACTCCCTATTACACAAGAATGCGCGAATCTGTTCATGGAGAAATATCCTTTTACTTACATCAGTGTCGCGGGAGGAGGCTCGGGTCATGGCATAAAGTCCGCTGGCAGCGGAGAGGTGGATATCGGGCAGT
>JAHLLU010000068.1 GCA_020444005.1 archaeon | reverse complement strand
AACCCACTGGTAATCGGAGACAAAGACGCACTGCAAATGGGCATCCAAGTAGCCAAAAAAGACCTCAAAATCCATATAATCGATGAGCCAAGCCAAGCAAAATACAACCCGGGAACCATCGACCTCATAGACCTACAAAACATCGACCCCCTCAAAATACAGATGGGAAAACCCGCTGCAATGACAGGAGCAGCCAGCGCAGAATACGTCATCAAGGCAGCAGACCTAGCCCTAGCGGAAAAAGTAGACGCAATAGTAACCGCCCCACTTAACAAGGAAGCCATGCATATGGGCGGCTACAACTACCCGGGACACACCGAGCTACTCGCCGAGAAATCAGAGACAAGCGACTACGCCATGATGCTAGCCACAGGTAACCTTAGAGTAGTCCACGCAACCACCCACATACCATTCAAGGACATCTCCAAACACCTAACCACTGAGAGAATCCACACCACAATCCAGATCGCCCAAAACGCATGCAAGAGCCTAGGAATAGAAAACCCACGCATAGCCGTAGCTGGGCTGAACCCCCACAGCGGCGACGGTGGAATATTCGGGGACGAAGAAATCAAAATAATCACTCCAGCTATTGAACAAGCTAGAGCAGAAGGCATGAATGTTGATGGACCAGTACCACCCGATACCGTGTTCGGGAAAGCCGCCGGAGGCCAATACGACATAGTAGTAGCCATGTATCATGATCAGGGACATATCCCAGTGAAGCTCCTAGGCATGAAGTACGATGAGGAGACGGGTAAATGGGCGAGCGTCAGCGGAGTAAACATCACCCTCGGACTACGATTCATAAGAACCTCTGTAGACCATGGCACAGCCTATGGCAAAGCAGGACGTAGAGAAGGCACAGCAAACCCTGACAGCCTCAAGGAAGCCATCCAGTACGCGGTCCAGATGGCGAAGACACGAAAAAACCAATAAGCATAGCCACCTCCTTCAAGTCATGCAACTCCCAAAGATGGCAAGAGCAACTCAGTTATTTCATCAACCTGAAGTAGTAGACCTACAAACAGAAATCAAAACAAAACTAGCCGAAAAACAACTAAAAAACAGGGTAAAACCCGGACAACGAATCGCTGTAACAGCTGGAAGCCGAGGAATAGCAAAAATACCAGTTATTCTCAAGACCATCATCGATGAGCTAAGAGCCCTAGGAGCAGAGCCATTCATCGTACCAGCCATGGGAAGTCATGGAGGTGCAACACCAGAAGGACAGATCGAGGTGCTTCACAGTCTCGGAATAGCAGAGGAAACCGTGGGTGCTCCATTCGAGGCAAGTCAGGAAGTGGAAATAATAGGCAAGCTGCCTGATGGGGTCGAGGTTTATCTGAGCAGCGTTGCATTGAACGCTGATGGAATATTTGTAGTTGGACGGATCAAACCTCACACCGATTTCAAAGGAGAGATAGAGTCCGGTATGCTCAAGATGCTAGCCATTGGTCTCGGTAACCAGAAGGGAGCCGAGATGATACACTGGCACCGCTACGATGGATACCACAGGATACTACCTGAAGCAGGTAAGCTAATCGCGGAGAAAACAAACATCATCATGGGGTTAGCGGTACTCGAAAACGCACACCACACGACCGCCGAGGTACACGCCCTCCACCCTGAAGAGTTCTATCCTCAGGAAAAAAAGCTCTTAGAAAAGGCGAAAGACCTGTTACCAAGACTTCCATTCAAGGAAATAGACGCCCTAGTAGTGGAGGAGATAGGCAAAGAAATCAGTGGCGTAGGCATGGATACAAACGTGACTGGTCGCTTCTGGATGCCAAACGAGTCTGATCCAAGGGCGCCTGACATCAAGAAGATCGCTGTACTTGACTTGTCAGAGGCTACTCATGGTAACGCAATCGGAATAGGTTTAGCCGATGTTATAACACGTAGAGCCTTTGAGAAGATTGATCACCATCAAACATATGTCAACTGTTTGACTCAGGGAAGCGGTGAGACAGGTAAGATACCCCCGTTCCTTGCGAATGACAGGGATGCTATAGCAACTGCCATCAGGATCAGTGGGCCCGTAGACCCAAGAGAAGCACGAGTTATCAGGATAAGAAACACACAGGAAATCGAGGAACTCTACATCAGCGAAGCATTAGTCCGAGACCTTCAGAATGATCCTAAGCTACAGAAACGCCTCAAAGTGGTTGAAGAACTGAAAGAAATGCAGTTTGATGTGATGGGTTACCTAGCTAGATAAAAGATGAGAGGAAAATTTTCCTCTAATAGTTTTCGGGCATGATCTCATAGTATGCCTGTGCATGTTGGCATGCTGGGCATAGCTCTGGCGCCTCTTTGCCGTGGTGTATGTATCCACAGTTTAGGCAGTGCCACTTGACTTCTTTGTCACGCTTGAAAACAGTTCCATTCTCGATGTTGGCGAGTAGCTTTCTGTATCTTGCCTCGTGCTCTTCCTCGACCTCAGCGATCTCGGTATAGCTCTCAGCGATATCATCAAAGCCCTCTTCCTTTGCGGTCTTGGCGAAGTCAGGGTATAGTACGCCCCATTCTTCTTTCTCGCCTTCAGCTGCAGCTAGTAGGTTTTCTGCTGTGGTTCCGATCTTGCCTGCTGGGTACTCGGCTGTGATCTCAACCATGCCACCTTGTAGGTATTTGAAGAAGACTTCTGCGTGTTCTTTCTCGTTTGCGGCTGTCTCCTCAAATATCTTCTGCATCTGGACGTATCCTTCTTTCTTGGCTACGCTTGCGAAGAAGGTGTATCTGTTTCGTGCTTGGCTTTCTCCTGCGAATGATTTTAGGAGATTTTTCTCTGTCTTTGATCCTTTAAGATTCATTTTAGAACAGATTAATTTGGGCTTTGTAGATAAAAAAGGTGAGGGTTAGACATCAAAAGCGGGAGGAGTCGGTATCTTCTTCCAGCGTCTGATAAAATCTGCTATGAACTCAACTTGTTCCTCGATCCTAGCCGCAGCCTCCTTAGGGTCAGCGTCAAGGGGGCTATCCCAGCCATAGACTCCATCAGTAGTGAAATCATCTGTATCCGGCTCGGCGCATGCACCGAAAACCTGTGAAACAACCTCCCAGTCATCTCGGTCAGGGTTACGCATCTCTTTTAGCTCCTTGGTCATGTTATTACTGGGTTTCCAGTCCTCTGGTAGTCTCCACATTTCCAATAGCTCAGGGAAAAGCGCTTGTGCAGTGCCTGTCTCATTGGTGCCACTGTGTACGTCCCAATATCGTTGTTGACGTTCTTTCTGTGTTTTTGCTAATTCTGTGCCGCTGGGTCCGCTTGGTACCGCGATCATTACATCAAACTCTCGTTTTGCTGTCTGCGCCACTAGGTTCATGGTGGCTGTGTTTCCTCCGTGTCCGTTCATTAACACGAATCGTTTGACTCCATGATATGCTAGGCTTCCTATGGTGTCCATGAGGACTCCCATCAGGGTCTCCCAACTGAAGGTGATGGTTCCAGCGAATCCCATATGGTGGGGGCTGTAGCCGGGCCAGCATGGGTGTACGCAGACGCTGTTTGTTCTTGATGCTACTTTGTGGATGCGGGCTTTTACTGCTAGTGAGTCCATGCCCAAGGGTAGGTGGGGTCCATGTTGCTCGATGCTGCCGATCCCGATTACTACTACTGGGTTTTCCTCGTTTTCAAGCCAGTCCTCGAATGCGGGTCTGGTTAGTTCAGTTATCCAAAACTTGGATAATACTCCTTTCTCTGACATGGTATAGTGTTCGTGTAGAGAAATATAACATCAGTCTAGGGCTAACTCTGATTCCTCGAAGATGAATATCTCCTCGATAGCTTCACTGAATACATGGGCTATACGTTTTGCCAATAACAGCGATGGGTTATATTCACCATTCTCTACGAAGCTGATTGTCTCGCGTCTTACTCCTACTTTTTTCGCTAGGTCCGCCTGTGTCAGGCTGTCTCTTGCCCTGAGTTCCTTGATACGTGTCTTCATTTCAGGTTCTTCCCATAATGGTACATGGCTACGAAGTAGACCCCCACCTGTAGGAGTAGTCCAACAATCAATATCGGCGGTGAGCCGATTTTAGGCGTGGGTAGTAAGTTCTCTGATAGAAACTCGTACCAGAGTAATGCCAACCAGATATAATTGCCTACGATGAAAGCTGCTCTTCCTGCTTTACCCTGTAGCTGTGCGCTCATCTCGTCTGCTACCACGTAGCCTTGTCGTTTTTCTTCTTGCCTGTCTAGTATAGCTCCTGCGAATATGCCGCCTACTGCAATAATTACGGCTACATTGACTCCGCTGAGTATGCCGAATGTACTTGTTCCGAAGCGCCATATTGTTATGGCTCCTGCGATTATGGCTATTGTCGCCGTAATCATGTTTCTTGTTTTCATTTTTCCTTCTCTCCGTGTGTGTTTTAACACACATTATGTATGATAAAACACACAATATGTTATATAAACCTAACGGAGAACAGTCGAGGCGCAAGACAAAAAAACATCAAACACCAAACAAACCCCATGCTCCAGATACGGTGGCACGGGCACAGCTGCTTCACAATAACAGATGGCTCCACCACCGTAATTACAGACCCTCATGACGGAAAATCATTGAATCTTCCTCCTCCACCAACAGAAGCCGACGTGGTAACCATCAGTCACAGTCATGATGACCATGACAGCGGCGCAGATAGGTATAACTGCAAGATTTTACGCGAACCAATTGATACTACCGTGGGCTCTGCGCGGCTCAGGGGCGTGGAGTGCTGGCACGATGATCAACGTGGAAAACGTCTCGGCACGAATATTGCTTGGGATATTAACATGGATGGTATTCAAGTAACTCATCTGGGCGATCTTGGGCATTATTTGACGCCTTCTCAGATGTTTCAGATTGGCATGCCCGATATTTTGATGCTGGCTACTGGAGCTGATATTGCCTTGGCCGAAGATAACGCTACCTTGCTGAGTCCTAAGATCATTATTCCTATGCATTATTATACACCGGGTATCGATTTCCCGTTTTATCACCTGAAGAGTATACTAGATTTTACAGATGGCAAGGATAACGTAGAGCAGGTTGGAAATGAGCATACATATAGCCGTGCAGATATTCCGTACCGCATGGTGATTCATGTCTATAAGCCTCCTAGAAAACAGAGATAAACCTAAGTCTCCATCAGTTAACCATGAAGGAACCAAATCTACTTGATATTGTTCAGGCAGCTGAATGCATCAAACCCTACATGAACCCAAGCCCACTCTACACTTATCCAACATTGAACGAGTACCTTGGATTCACGGCATACATCAAACACGAGAACTACAACCCCACAGGTGCATTCAAGATCAGAGGAGGCATCAACCTCATCAGTCGGCTTAGCCCAGAAGAGAAAAAACGGGGCGTAATCACTGCAAGCACGGGCAACCATGGTCAGAGCATTGCGTTAGCAAGCAAGATTTTCGGAGTCGAAGCTCATATCTGTGTCCCCGAGGGAGCAAATCCCATCAAGGTAGCCGCCATCAGAATGCATGGCGCAGTCATCCACGAGTATGGAAAGGACTTTGATGAGGCAGTCGAGAACGGGCAACGACTAGCCAAGGAGCATGGTTATAGGTTCATCAACAGCGGTAACGAGCCGCTTCTCATTGCTGGCGTTGGAACCATCGGTCTGGAAATCATGGAACAACAACCAGACATTGATGTAGTTGTTAGCCCAGTGGGTAGCGGAACAGGTGCCGGTGGAACAGCCACAGCCATCAAGGCGTTGAAACCCGATGTTAAGGCGATCTCGGTTCAAGCAGAGAAAGCACCAAGCATCTACATGAGCTACAAAAGCGGAAAAATCGAGTCAACGCCCACAGCCGAGACCTTTGCCGATGGGTTAGCCACACGAAACGCCTTCGAGTTGCCTCTCAGTATTCTCAGGAGTCAAGTGGATGATTTCATACTGGTCTCTGAAGAGGAGATGCGTCACGCCATCAAACTCTACCTAGAACATTGTCACACTGTGGCTGAAGGAGCTGGTGCAGCCAGTCTCGCTGCAGCCATCAAACTCAAGGATCAGTTGAAGGGCAAAAAGGTGGCATTGGTGCTCAGCGGTGGAAACATCACCTTTGATGAGCTGATGCGGTCTATAGAATCTGGTTAACCAGATAGCCTCGTTCAAGGCGCGTCGAGGCGAACTCTTCTATGATGGGGAGTATTCGCCGTAGATCACCGCCTTCCACTGATACTTTAGCAATTTCTCGTACTCTTGGTCTTCCATTGTAGGCGATGCTGAGTCCAGTGGCCCTCATCATCTCAATATCGTTTGCCCCGTCACCCACCGATACACAGTGTTCAGGACTTATACCAAGCCAGCTTGCGAGTCCTAGAAGTTTCTCGGCTTTGCCTTTGCCAGTGATTATCGGTTGATCAATTCCAGTTATGATGCCCTCTTCTATGTTAAACTTGTTGCAGCACACGTATTCGATTCCTAGAAGATAGGCTGCTCTTTTGGCTAGTATGTCAAAGCCTCCTGTGATGATGATTGGTATTCCGCCGAGGCGTTTTACTCCCGAGACGGTTTCTTCTGCTCCCCGGGATAGACTTAGTGACCCTGCGATTCGCTGTGCTTCGCTGATACTGAGCCCTTTGATGAGCCCTACACGCTGGTAAAGGGATGAGGTGAAATCGATTTCACCGTTCATAGCTCTATTTGTAATATCATCTAGCTGTGCCTTGTTTCCCAGCCTTTCTCCGAGGACGGGGAAAAGTTCGGCATCAATCAATGTTCCTTCTAAGTCAAATGCTACTATCAAGAAAAGTTCCTCCCACAAGGGGAATATTCATGGCTTGATAGGCAAGTTACAGTCCACTTGACTGAGATATACTACTAGACCCGCAGAATTTTTGCACATTTGTTTTGTCTAGTAACATATCTTTCACCTATCGAGTTTCCGAGTACTGAGATTGAATAGGTTTATCGATAAAAGTGTATGTATTAAAAAATGGATACACACTCGCCCTAGTGATTAAATTCTGTGAGGTGTCTGTTATCTCATGCTGGATGAGATAATCAAACAAGCCCAAGAAGACCTGCTATCAAGGGAGAAGGCACGAGACGAAGCCTACAGTAGGGCACGTAAGGCGCGTACCCTGAGTAAGCAGGCGATTCTGCTGCTTCATAGCGGTGAGGTAGAAAAAGCAGAGTCGAATATCGGTGAGGCGAAGAGGCTGCTAGGCGAGATTATAGAATATACTGTTGATTACCCTGAGATAGCTGTCTATGACGCGGTCTCCGCTGCAAAACAAGAGTACTCGGAGGCTGCGATTCTCTACGGTTTGAACACTGGCGCCGGGTATCCGTCTCCAATAGAGCTTGGTGTCTCATCAACAGAGTATATCATGGGTCTTGCTGATGTTCCCGGTGAGCTAAGACGCCAGACACTGGACCTTCTCAGGAATGGTGAGTTGGAGACCGCTGAACAGAACCTTGCGTTGATGGAGGAAATATACTTGAATCTTACTTCTGTGGATGAGGTGAGTATCTTCCTCAAAGGTCTCCGCAGAAAGATTGATGTCACAAGAAGCGTGAATGAACGCACAAGAGCGGAACTAACCATAGAGGTAAGCCGTGAACGACTCAGAAAGAAACTCGCAGAGGTAAGCGAAAAACTCCAATAAACTTCTTAATGTGACACTTTTTGTCGTTTAAAACCCGTTAAGGGTACGGTTTTCACCATCATATCAGATCAAAAAGAAGCTGTTTTGAGACTGTTTTTACTGTAATATGCCCTATTTCGACTGGGATGTATTGACCCCCCTCCCCCCCTTTATAGTATATGAATCACAAGCACAAATTCATGGGTAATCTCTTTGCTCCACTGGGCACCCTTTTTACTGGTTTTATTTCCGCACAGTTGTTTAGTATCTACCTTACCATTTCTGGTGCGGGGGTTCCTCTACTCTCTCTGTATTCTTTGAACTTGTTTGCTAGATATTCAACTGGTTCAAGGTAGTCTGGGTAGTTGTTTCTCTTCCTAAACTCATAGGCAATTGGTCCGATTTTCTCCCAATATCTTGTAACTCCAGATGGGTTCAACTCGTATAGTAACCCGATATCAAGGTCGCCATTGCGTACCATCGATGCTAATGCTACATAGTAGTTTCTTGCTATTCTGCGAGTATTGTTTGCCTCTGGGTTGGCTCTTGGGCTATACTTTTGCCAGTAGTCGTCAAAGTCGCTCCACTCCCATACCCAGAGAATCTCGGTGAGGGCGATGTCTACCTTTGGATCGTTTATGAATTTAATCTGGTCCAGTCTTAGTTGGGCTGTCTTCACTTGGTTTAGTTTTCTAAAGGAGAAAACAATGTAGGTTAAACCTAGTGTGAAAACGATAAGCAGAATCAATTCCGTGGAATCCATATTTTATGGTTCGGGGTGTCTTGGATAAAACCTTGGATAGTTAATGAACTGTATCAAGGGAGATGCTACCTTGTAAAACTGGAACCTAAATCCACATATCATTTATATCTGATAAAAACCCATCAATCACAACTAGAAGGGAAGATTGAGACTATTGTGTCAAAACTCTTAACCAATAAACACATACCCCGTCTAGTCGATTCTATGGAAGTGAAACCATGACACAGCCAAATATCCAGATATACGACACCATGACACGCACTAAACGCGTATTCGAGCCAATAAACCCCCCAAAAGTCACAATGTATGTCTGTGGACCCACCGTCTACGGTGACCCCCACATCGGCAACATCCGCAGCTTCACAAGCGGAGACCTCATCAGACGCTGGCTAGAGTACCGAGGATACATTGTCAAATATGTCATGAACATCACAGACATAGACGACAAGACCATACGAGACAGCG
>JAHLLU010000067.1 GCA_020444005.1 archaeon | reverse complement strand
CTGGAAAAGATCGCTACGGTCTTCCATGTGGAAGCTCCGCTTAGATAGATCAATATGTAATACCTTTGTCAACTGATTCAAGCTTCTACCTCCCGTAGCTCCAATACCTCATGGGGACAATAATCGACACAATAACCACAATGGACACAAATATCCGGTTTATTTTGCTCACTATCCCAGAAAACCGCCCCCATAGGACAAGCATCCACACAGTTACCACAGCCAATACACTTGGAGGATTCAAGCAAAACACCGCCACCTTCTCTGTAACTCAAAGCATTTACTGGGCAAACCTTCAGGCATGGCGGGTCCTGACAAGCCCTACAAACAATAACTACAAATCCTCTTTCAACGCCGCCTGTTGAACGCACTCTGATAGCGGACTTGGCTAATCCACCTCCGCCGAAACGCCTGTTACACGCGAACATGCATAATTGACAGCCCACGCAGCGCTCAGAGTCGACGACTTCTAACTTTTTCATGAACCAAGAAAACGGTGCTTGTAAGATAAATGAATCGAAAAAACAGAGAAAAAGAAGAGAAATTTAAGGAACTGCCGGTGGAGCCTGTGGGGGCAGGTTCTTGACGAACCTTTCTAGCCTTTTACAGACTTCCTCAAGGTCCTCGACTGGACGAACAAGGGCAAACCTGATGTGTCCCTCACCCATCTCGCCATAAGCTGCGCCTGGAGCTACACGGACTTTTTCCTTCTGGAAGAACTCCATAGCAAACTTCATGCTAGGCATTCCAAAGCTGCTGATGTCTGGGAACAGGTAGAATGCGCCTTCTGGTTTCGCACATTTTACTCCATCGATCTCGTTAAGCCTCTTGGTCATATAGTCGATGCGCTTCTTGTACTCTGCCTTCATCTCGGCTACAAAGTCCCATCCGTCCGCTAATGCCTTGATGGCTGCTTTCTGGAATGGAACAGGAACGCTACAGATACCAACCGGTACAGCTGCTAATACCTTCATTAGCTCTGGCCCAGCGATAATGTATCCTGCACGACAACCAGTCCAAGCAAAGGTCTTACTGAAGCTCATTAGAACCATGGTCCTCTCCCACATGCCGGGTAGGTCGATGATTGTGTTGTGCTTCTTTCCGCCCCAGATGAACTCTGTATAGATCTCGTCGCTGATAGCGATGACATCATGCTTTACACAGATCTCGGCTAGCTTCTTCAGCTCATCCTTGGTCCAGACAGTGCCCGTTGGGTTGTCAGGTGTACAGAATAGAATAGCCTTGGTCTTGGGTGTGATGACTGCCTCAAGATTAGCAAAGTCTGGTCTGAAGATACCGTCCTTGTTCTTGACCTGTTTTGCCCTCACCATTTTTGCGCCAAAATAGGCGATAGGTGTGTTATAGCCTGTGTAGGCTGGGTCAAAGACGACGATCTCGTCACCAGGGTCCAGTATAGCTGCGAAAGCCTGGAAGATAGCCTGGCTTCCACCGCTGGTGATAAGGACCTGGGTCTTTGGATCGATATCGACTCCGTACTTTTTGTAGTACTTTGCGATGGCTTCCTTAAAGTCAGGCTCGCCTGTGAAGCTATAGTGGGTGTGACCTGCCACCATGGCGTCATAGACTGCCTTGTTTATGAACTCGGGTTGATTGAAGTCGGGGTCGCCTGCTCCTAGGTTGATCATTCCCTCGATGGGGCCAACTGATGCCCTGGTACTGCTACCTGCTCTACTCATGAGCGCGGCGACTTCCTTCTTCGCGAACTTTTCAACTCCCATTTTAATCACGAATCTCTTAAGCTACACTTGCTGTGTATAAAACGTCTTCGATCATACGATAATGAGTAAAAATATGGGAAAAAAACGCCCAAATGGGTAGAAAAACGCTAACTTATCAGGGCATTAAAGAGCAGCTTGAAAGTAGACTCAGGTTGAGCCCTCATCTGGGGCTGGAAACCATACAGAACCACTCTTCCTTTACCCATCTTCGCCTCTATCATCGCTGATTTATGGCCCAGATATTCTTCGCCTGTAAGCCAGCCGCTCTCCATAATATGCTTTTCAGGGTAACTGAGCACTACCTGATAGTCTTCGTTGTTGACTCTTGGCTTCACCGCAAAGGCTGGGTGATGCCTGAAGATAATCATCAGGTCTTCCTGTATACCCCACGCTAGTGGATGAGTCTCGTTGACGTCAACGTGAAGTGTGCTGCCGGGGCATACAAAGTCAGTGTTCTTCACATCCTTTAACACGTTCTTAACAGGTAGCTTGAGTTCCTCGATGGCGAAGTTGCTGCTATCTCCGAAGCAGAGGAGGGTTCCTCCGTTCTCAACGAACTCTTTGAGTTTCTCGACGCCTTCTTTACCGAACCCGCTTCTGTATTCTTCTGGATAGTTGGGTAGGGTGAAGCCTCCGCCCCAGCGTTTCTCATAGTATTCCTCTATTCCTTCGCCTAGAAGCATCTCCTTGGCGTCGCTTGGCAGTATGATCACGTTGTATTTCTGGGCTAGTCTTCCACGCTTGATGTCCTTGTCCATGATGGTCCTGTACCTGAACCGGTATTGTTCTAGGAGCCACCTTGTCCAGCCCTCGTCAGCGTTACCACCATAATAGCGTTGGTAGACGCCGATCCGCATCATCTTAACTGGTTTAGACTTTAATGCGGGTGGAGCTGCTTCGAATATAACGTGGCATCGTTTGCACACCTTCTGGAGTTCACCCTCGATGTCCTCTGCTTTTGGTATATAGAAGCTGCCGGGTTGGAAGGTCTTCTCCTCTGTAACCACCGGGTCCAATATCCTGTGAACAACTATTCCTTTTCGTAGAAGCCTGTTGACTCCGAGGAATGCATCGTTCACTGAGCCATCCAGTAGCCACCCGTTGGGAGCTTTCGCAACGACGTCTCCCCTAGGGAACCTGATACTGCTTAGCAACTCAAAGGTTCCGTCAAAGGGTTTCTCCACCTCTTGGATTCTGACGCCCATAAACTCGGCTATAGTATAGGTTGATAGGTCATAGGGAACCACTGGTGTGCCATCAGGGTACTTGCTGAATGCCCCCAGATGGTAGAATGTTCGCTTCAAGAGACTTATGATGTATGGTCTGCAGTGCTGACTAGCGAATACCACATAGGTTCCACGGGGATACGCTACACCATCAGCGGTAAACTCGCGTTGGCTCCTCTGTATCTCGACACCCATATTCATTAGAATCTGGAGAAGCTTGTACTGGGTTAACTCGTCATGTTGCTCGGGTTTAATGACAAAAGCGTACGGGGGCTCGGTCTCACCCTTTAGTATGCCGTTGCTCGCCTTCTGATACATGTTCCCCAGAATCGTCTTCTTGAACTTGGATGCAGCATCAAGCGTTCCATAGGCGCTGATCTTCTGCTGCTCTACGATGTCTCTGAGTCGCCACCAGCCTCCCATCCATGGGTGGGGAAATCCCATCTGTGTCCTGTACTCGGGGCGTCCTCTTCTGCTACCTCTGAGTTGATGATAATGGATGTAGAGTGGTGTGGCTAGTTTCGCAGACGCTGACTCTGTGAGCATTCCACAGATGTTATGCCAGCATGGTACGTAGTTGAATGTGGGCATGAACTCTCCGGGGTATGTCGCCATAGACTCGATACCATGTTTTCCATCCTTCTCAAGAAGAACATGGGTTAATCCACCATAGAGCTCCTGCTCGGTCCATATCAGGGGGTCAACCTTGTCATCTATGGGGTTGGCGAATGGCGCGATGTAGAACCTTGCACCATATGATCCCATGTGGTGGAAGTCGATATACGCTTGAGGACTCCATTCCAGATACATGGTCTTGCTGACCATCTGGCTCTCCACCATATTATTGTGGATAGCATCACGGTTGTTATCGTGACCAGTGTACTTGTGGTATAGCCAAGGTGGGCTGCATCCCTCGTATTCTGTGCCTAGGTATTTCTCGTAGAACTCTGTGACCATGATCTGACCATCAGGGTTGAAACAGGGGAACATCAATAGCACAGTGTTCTCAAGTATCTCACGGTTCGCAGGTAAGCTAACGAGCTCCCAAGCGAGCTCAGGCGACATCTGTGTGCCTCCTACCTCAGTAGCGTGTATACTCATGCTCATGGAGACCACGCTAACCCCGTTATCGATTATCTCTTTGATCTCTTCCTCTGGGACCCCTTTTGGGTGAGCTAGCTTCCAACTCATCTCTCTTATCTCGTCCAGCCGCTCCATATTCTCCTCTGATGTAATTATTGCTAGGAGGAATGGGTTGTTTTCTGTGCTTGTTCCGAGTTCTTCGACCTTAATCATAGGGGACTTGTCTAGTTCCCAGAAATATTCAACAATCTTGTTCCAGTGAGCCAGTTTTCGGTCAGCCCCTAAACGGTGACCGAAGAAATCCTCTGGCTTTGGTATAACAATAGACATTATGTGAAAAACACGGAATACGTATAAAAAATCATGGATCACTTTCGTGATACCTGAGAAAAAGTGCTCGTTTTCCCAGAAAAACCATAAAAAGGCTTGTTTCGTCTTCCTGATGGTATTATATCTATCTTCTTCCTATTCACACTGATATTTATGGCTCCGCACCCAGTCAAGCCAAAAGACCTAAGGAAATTCGTGTTCATCTCAGACCCCCAGATGAGCCCGGATGGCTCAAAGGTTGCCTATGTGCACACCACCATAGACTACGAGGAGAACGACTACGTGAAACACATCTGGCTTCACGATGTCGCTACTGGAAGAGACACCCAGTTCACCAGTGGACCCGGCAAGGACTCATATCCTCGTTGGAGTCCATCGGGTGACAAACTGTTGTTCTTGTCAAGTGGTCGTCAACCGGACTCCAAGACTGAACTCTACACCATCTATTCAGGTGGAGGTGAGGCACAGAAAATAGCTTCACTTGAGACAGCGATCTCAAACCCTGTCTGGAGCCCAGATGAGAAGACTATTCTCTTCAGTAGCCGCGTCTGGGAACCAGAGAAACCTGAAACAGATGTCGTTGTAGTGAAGCGTATCTGGTTTAAGCTGAATGGCGTCGGTATGTTCGCTGGGAAACGAGTTCACTTGTTCACTGTGAAGGCTGCTGGTGGGAAACCGAAACAGGTAACCAAGGGCGAGTTTGATGTTGGAGCTTATGCTTGGAGCCCTGATGGAAAAGAGATCGCGTACGTCACGAATAAAGAGCCAGATCAAGACATGACTCACATCAGAGACATCTATGTGATGCCGGGGAAGGGCGGAGAAACACGTAGGATAACAGAGAGTATCCACGAGATAGGCGCCATCTCTTGGAGTAAACATGGGATCGCCTACTATGGCAGTGATTTCCATGCAAGGGGAGCCACTAATACTGACATATGGGTGATGCAGCTCGGAGAATCACCAGAAAACATCACAGGAGAATGGGATAGAAGCATCGGAAGAGGAATAGGCAGCGATCTCAGGATAGGCACACCTGATCCCGGACCAGTATGGTCACCTGACGGAGAGGAGATATATTTCAAGACAGGCGAGGTGCCCACAAGCAACGTCTACAAGGTTAAAGTTGCTTCACATGATATCGAGCAACTAACCGAGGGCGTCACTGTTGATGGTTTCAGCTACTCAGAGGACTTCAAACACTTTGCTTACAATGCAATGACGGCTACAGAGCTACTGGAGATTTACGTAGACGGAGAGAAGGTGACTGATTTCAATAAGAAACACCTGAAAAACCTCAAGCTAAGCACTCCTGAGCATTACACTTGGAAGAATGAACTCGGTGAGGATATTGACGGCTGGATGATGAAACCCATCAACTATAAGGAGGACAAAAAGTATCCTACCATTCTCCAGATCCACGGTGGACCACTCGCCATATACGGAGAAGGCATCTATCAAGAGTTCCAGTTGATGACCTCAGCTGGCTATGTTGTAATCTACACGAACCCAAGAGGCTCAGGAGGCTACGGTGAAGAATACGGAGCCACATTGAACGGTAGACACGGCACAGTAGACTACCTAGACGTTATGGATTTCACAAACGATGCAGTGAAACGGTTTAGCTTCATTGATGGTGCACGTCTCGGCGTTACAGGTGGTAGCTATGGAGGCTACCTGACGAACTGGATAGTGACCCAGACTGATCTCTTCAAGGCAGGAGTCGCTTGCAGAAGCACATGCAACAGGCACAGCCATCATGGTTACAGTGACTTTGGGTTCCACCACGGTGAATCAGGCAATATGGGATACCCATGGAGAGACGAGGACAAGCTACTAGCTCAGAGTCCAATAAGATTCGCAAAGAATGTGAAGACTCCTGTGTTGTTCATCCACAGCGAGAACGATCTCCGTTGTACAATACAGCAGGGAGAGGAGTTCTTCGTAGCATTGATGGAACGGGGTGTACCAACTGAGATGGTCAGGTTCCCAGAAGAAAACCACGAACTGAGCAGATCAGGTAAGCCGAAACATCGTGAAGAAAGACTAGAGCATATCATGCGCTGGTTCGACAAGTATCTGAAGGACTAGAGCCTATATCCCGGAGGCTCCATATAGCCTCCAGTTATTTCTCCTATCAGTTTCGCAAAGTGTATAGTTGTACCGTCCTCCAGATATGGTCCAATGATCTGAACACCAACAGGTAAACCAGATTCAGTGAATCCCACTGGCGCAACAGTGCATGGTAGCCCCGTTATGCTGCTAAAGGTCATCCAGAAGAGTTGATCCATGTACTGTCTTGTCCCCCATGGAGTCTGGATCACTCTCCCCGTCATGGGATCACTGTGATCATGTTGGAACGCCACGGTATAATCCACGGGCATCAAGAAGACGTCAATATCATTGAATATCCGCTGCCAAAGGTCCCTTGTGGATACACGCATCTCCTCAAACCGAATATGATGCCGTTGCTCGGTTGTCCATACCCACGCCATTAAGCCCTCATCATCAACATCCTTCCGCTTCGCAGTCTCCTTGGTCTTCTCAAGGTCCTCATCCTTGAGCTGAGCAGCCTTGTCACCGTATCTCAGAAGCTTGAAGAGGTGAAACTGTTCCGCTGGGTCCACTACGCTTGGCCAGCCTTTATTGGCTGAAGCCACTTTTTCTGCTATCTGGTCCATTACTACTCGGAGAACATGTTGAACATCCTGGTTAAGTGGACACAGTGGCTCGTCAACTATGTAGCCAATCCGGTAATCTTTGAGTTTCCTGTGTCGTGGTTTGGGCATCTTCCATGTGAAGGCTGTTGACTCGTATTGGTCTGGTCCCCCTATGATATCCAATGCTAGCTTGAGGTCGTCCGGACTACGTGCTAATGGCCCGGGGGTTGACATTCTTGATGGTGGAAGCTGAATACAGTTCATCGAGCCCGGGACGCTGCCTCTGAGAGTCGTGACCCCCATGCTAGGTCGATGCCCATAGATGCCTGTGAAGTGCGCTGGAACACGGATAGAGCCAGCGAAATCACTGCCTACGCTGAGAAAGCTGAGCCCAGCGGAGAGGGAGGCAGCGCAGCCGCCTGATGAGCCTCCGGGTGTTACATCAGTGTTCCATGGGTTAACGGTGGTCCCATAGACATCGTTGTAGCTCTGCCAGTCAGCGACTAACTCAGGAACATTAGTGTGTCCGATTATTACCGCTCCTGAGTCTAGGAGTCTGTCAACGATGACCGCGTTTCTCTCTGGGATATAGTATGCATAGTCTGGCGAGCCACAGGTGGTTGGTACGCCTTTGATCTCATAGTGGTCCTTGATGGTGATTGGGACGCCATGCAGTGGACCCCAGTTTACCCCGTTGCTATGTGCCTCGTCTGCCTCACATGCACGCTTTAAGGCTTGGTCGTGCATCAGTGAGACTATGGAGTTTAGCTTTGGGTTGAACTTGGCTACTCTTTTGAGTATGTGTTTGGTTAACTCGGTGCTGGTGGTCTCGCCGTTGCGTATGGCGGCGGCTGCTTCAATCGCTGATTTGAAGGCTAATGCGTCTAGGTTCAAGGGTTTTCAAATATTCAATGCATTCAAGGTATTTGTCTTGTTTCCCGTCACTCCAATATTTTTTAATCTATAAGGCACTCTGAGGAGCCATGATACTTCTCTCACCCACCAAGTGTCAAGGATGCCGTATTTGTGAAGCCGCCTGCGGTTTTCACCACACTGGACATATGGCATTTGATCAATCAAAATCAAGCACACACATCAGCCGAGACAATGATACAGCGGTGATCACTATGAGCATCGACAGCACGTGCGATCTTTGCGCAGGTGAAGAAATTCCATTATGCGTGAAATACTGCGCCTATGGAGCGAGGGGAGTAAGAAGATGAAGCACCATGGATATGGTGGTAAGGTTCTCAGGTTAGACCTCACAGAGGGCAAACTGGTGGAGGAGCCTATTGAGAAGTATCTTGACTGGGTGGGGGGAAGAGGCATCAATGAGTGGATACTCTTCAACGAGCTACCAGTAGAAGCCAAGCCCCTCGAACCAGAGAACATATTCACAATAGGAGTAGGACCTCTGGTGGGAACCCTCTCACCATTCTGCAGCCGAGTCAGCATAGACACCAAGAACGCCTTCACAAAAGGCGTAGGCTCAGCGAACTGTGGTGGACACTTCGGAGCCGAGATGAAGTACGCAGGCTATGATAACCTAGTATTCAAAGGTAAATCACCGAACCCGGTCTATCTCTGGCTGAATGATGGGAAAGCAGAGCTAAGAGACGCATCAGAGCTATGGGGAAAGACCACATGGGACACTGAGCGAACCATCAGAGAGACTGAAAACGATAACGAGGTAAGGGTTATCGGCATCGGACCAGCTGGCGAAAACAAGGTTAGATCAGCCTGTGTAATCTCTGACCGGGCTAAGGCTGCAGGTGGTAGCGGCGTTGGGGCAGTTATGGGGAGTAAGAACTTGA
>JAHLLU010000066.1 GCA_020444005.1 archaeon | reverse complement strand
GAACCAGCTTATCCTGTCTCCTATAGACTATTTCTTTGCCCTCACTGACCACGCCGATGTTCAACAACTCACAACCAACACTCTTCAAAGCAGCACGAACCTTCGACTCCACACCCGGAGGATAAGTGAACACAAGCTCATACTCTTCCCCACCGTTAAACGCAATACTCACAGGATCAAGCCCCTTGCGTTCAGCGTACTTCAACGCCAAGGAGTGAACCGGGGGATCATCAACCACAAACCCAAACCCAGTGCTCCTACGAAGATCATAGAGACTCACACTTAACCCGTCACTGCTATCCATACAACCAGAAACAGCGCCTGTTTTGGCTAAGGCGACCCCCTCGGATACCCGTGCTTTAGGCATGTAGACTGCGTCTAGCGCTTGTTGTTTCACATCTTTCTGGGGCTCGATCCCCCTGATGAGGTAGGTGAAGCCAACGCTGGTTAAACCAAAGTAGCCGGTGGTTGCCAAGATGTGCCCGGGTTTCACGCCGTTGTTTCTGAGCATAATACGTTTCTCATCCATAATACCCAGCGCGGAACCCGATATTATGACGTCACAAGCCTCATTGGTGTCCCCACCCACCACGTGACAACCATACTCACGAGCCCCCGCCTCAAACCCCTTAGCCATCTCTACAACATCATCAACGGGGTAATCCGCGGGAATACCTATGTTCGGCATGAACGCTGTAGGTTGAACCCCCTTCGCCCCAAGGTCGCTTACGTTCATCACAACGGCTTTACGGGCAGCCTGAAAAGGCGTCATACCCTCTGGAATATCTGTTTTCCAGACAAGCATATCCGTGTTAACCACCAAGGCACGCCCATCACCAAGACTCAAAGCACTCGCGTCATCCCAGAAAGGAATAGGCATACCCGGCAAAGGCGTCAGATGCTTCATTATTCGCTGGATAAGGGCGCGTTCCCCCACATCACTAACCCTTGACAACTTGATCAACAAGGATTACTCGTCTAAGGTATAAAACATCGGGTGAGTAACAAGCGGATAAACGTCATATAGTTGAGGCTGAGCCTTAATGATGTGATTAATTTTGTCTGATATAATGATGCCACTTGATGACATCAGGGTCTTAGACCTGACGCACGTGTGGTTTGGACCATGGTGCACAATGATGCTAGCGGATATGGGCGCAGAAGTAATCAGAGTCGAGCCCCCATGGGGCGCAATTGACAGATTAGCAGAAGGAGCGCTCTTCGGTGGAGCCAGTTATACCTTCCATCACCTAAACCTCAACAAGAAAGATCTAACACTCAACCTCAAAGACCCAGAAGGATTAGAAATATTCAAGGAACTCGTAAAGAAAAGCGATGTAATAGTACAAAACTTCAGCCCGGGAACCATGGAACGCATGGGACTAGGATATGATGTACTGAAAGAAATCAACCCGAAAATAATCTACGCCGCCCTCAGCGGATTCGGGCAAACAGGACCATACACAGGGTGGAGAAGCTACGCTATGATCGCGGAAGCCATGAGCGGCCACACCATGCTTACAGGCGAGCGACATGATCCCGAGGGCCCTCCAATTGAGATGGCTCAGGCATATGGAGACCTTGGACCCGGAACCATGGCGGCTATGTCTATACTGATGGCTCTCAGGTACCGGGATAAGACGGGAAAAGGTCAGATGATCGATGTTGCTCAACTGGACTGCATGGTCGCATATAACACAGCGATAACAGGTTACCTGTTGTCAGGCATGAAGCCGCTTGAACTACGAGAAAAATTCCCACGTGGAAGAGGAGCAGGCGGGATATTCAAGACCAAAGACGAGAAATGGATCAGGATGACAGCCTTTGGTCCAAGAGCTCTTGACAGAATAGTAGAACATATGGGCGTAGAACATGAAGAGATAACAAAGGAGCTACTACAAGAGAAAACAGCCTCAATGACAAGAGACGAGGCAGTCAAGTACTATACCGACATGGGGCTCCCATGTGCACCCGTCTACCATGTGGACGAGACCGTAGCAGACCCACATGTAAACGCAAGAGACATGTTCATGGAAATGGAGCACCCCAAAGCAGGAAAAATCAAGCTCATCAAGTTCCCAGTAAAGTTCTCAGAGACGCCAGCCCAGATGAAAACCCCTGCCCCGTTACTAGGACAACACAATAAGCAGGTTCTCAGCGAGATACTGGGCTTCTCAGAGGAGAAGATCAAATACTTGGTTAGCAAGGGAATAATCAGTTATCCTGAGTAAACCTCACCTTCTTTGAGTAAATTTCCAACTTTTCCAAAATTTTCACAATTTTATACAACTAGATCCTCCGGGTAAACGTCAAATACAGGAAACGGGAGCCTTTATGGAGTGATCAAGTTTTGAGCAAGATGAAGATGCCTCTTGACGACATAAGGGTCGTAGACATGACCCACGTTTGGTACGGACCATGGTGCACAATGATGCTAGCCTACATGGGAGCAGAAGTAATACGAGTCGAACCCCCATGGGGGGCAATCGACAGACTCAGCAGAAGCGGAGTATACGGCGGAGTACCCTACACATTCCACCACCTAAACCTCAACAAAAAAGACGTAACCATCAACACAAAAGACCCAGAAGGCTTAGAGCTACTGAAGGAACTAATCGGTAAAAGCGATGTACTAGTCCAGAACATGAGCGCTGGAGCCATGGAAAGAATGGGTCTCGGATACGATGTGCTAAAAGAGCTAAAACCAGACATCATCTACGCAGCCCTCAGCGGATTCGGGCAAACAGGACCATACAAGGACCGAAAAAGCTACGCCATGATAGCAGAAGCCATGAGCAGCCACACAAGACTCACAGGCGACGGCGTAGACCCGGAAGGCCCACCAATCGAGATGGCTATGGCGTATGGAGACATCGGACCCGGAACTATGGCGGCTTTCGGAATCGTCTCAGCCCTAAGATACAGGGACCATACAGGCGAGGGCCAAATGTTAGACCTTAGCCAGATCGAGATAATGACAAGCTTCAACCCCGGAGTAACCCTCTGGCAACTAGGACAGGTAACCCCAGCAGAGATGAGAAAACAGAGCCCCGGAGGCGGAATCGGCGGCTTGCTCAAGACAAGCGACGAGGAATATGTGCGGATTGGAGCATACAGCCCCAAGGCGGTTGACACTATACGGACCATGTTCGATGATGATGAGTTTGATACAGAGAAACTCACAGAGTGGGTATCAAAGCATACACAGAAGGAAGTAGTAGACAAGTTCGTTGATGCACGACTACCAGTTGCACCTATCTACCACACCAAAGACACTTGCGCAGACCCACATCTAAACGCAAGAGGCATGTTCCAAGAGATTGAGCACCCCAAGGCGGGCAAATACAAGGCGATAACATTCCCCTTCAAGCTCAGCAAGACACAGCCAGAGATCCAGAGACCAGCCCCCCTCCTCGGACAGGACAACGAGTATGTCATAACCGATTTGTTGGGCAAGTCAAAGGAGTACTTTGAGGAGCTTAAGAAGAAGGGCGTTGTTGCCTGGACCTAGTCTCCTTTTTTCCAAATTTCTTTTAAACGTGTATTCTGATACCGTCTGTGCAATGCCTCGGTAGCTCAGTGGTGGAGCGGCAGCCTCGTAAGCTGTAGGCCGCGGGTTCAAATCCCGCTCGAGGCTCCAATTATTCAAATAAATTAGGTCTGGTTTAGTGCTTGGTCTAGGTCCGCGATGATATCATCAACATCCTCTATACCTACACTCAGACGCACTAAGCCATCTGTTAGACCCGCCTTGAGGCGTTCCTCTTTGGGTATGATACTGTGGGTCATGCTGGGTGGGTGACTGATGAGGGTCTCAACAGCCCCGAGACTTACTGCTAGGCTGCACAGTTTGACGCTGTTCATCATTTTACGTCCTGCCTCTAAGCCTCCAGTTAGCTCGAAACTCATCATACCTCCGGGTCCATCCATTTGGCGTTTACCCAGTTCATACTGTGGGAAGCTCTTCAAACCAGGATAGTTGACGTGGTCAACCTTGGGGTGTCCTTCTAGGAACTCGGCTACCTTGGCGCTGTTCTCGTTGATTCTATCCCAGCGTACGTGGAGTGTTTTGATGCCTCTGAGGGTAAGCCATGCGTCCCATGCACCCATGGTTGCTCCCATGTTCTTGAAGACTGGGTCCATCTGTTTCATGAAATCGTTGCTAGCGATGACTGCTCCTCCTACCATGTCGCTGTGTCCGCTGAGGCTCTTGGTGAGGCTGTGAACAACGACATCGATGCCGTGCTCGATTGGTCGCTGGTTGTATGGGCTCATGAACGTGTTATCCATAACAGTCACGATACCATGCTTCTTCGCGATATCAGCCACTGCCTTCATGTCTGTGAGCTTAAGCAAGGGGTTGCTGGGTGACTCGATGTAGATGAGCTTGGTGTTTGGCTGGATGGCTTTCTCAAAATTAGCTGGACCCCCTGAGTCAACCAGTGTATGCTCTACACCATACTGCTTCAAGATATCAGTGATGAGTTTATGGGTACCACCATACAGAGTATCACCCGCAACAATGTGATCACCTTTCTTAGCTACAGCCATAACCGCAGCAGTGATAGCCCCCATTCCTGTTGCTGCTGCCCTCGCTGTCTCGCCTCCCTCAAGTAGAGCTAGACTGTCCTCTAGTGCCTTGACTGTGGGGTTGCCGAGGCGTGTGTAAATGAATCCTTTTTCTTTGCCTTCGAATCTGGCTGCGCCTTGTTCGGCGGATTTGAATACGAATGTTGATGATGCATAGATGGGTGTAACCACAGAACCAGTGCTTGGGTCTGGGTGTTGTCCACCGTGTACTGCCTTAGTGGCGAATTTATCATACTTCATTGATTCTCTTCAGGCTAATCGGAACGATTATTCTTATACCATTAGATTGGCGCGGCTGTTATATCCATGAAACCCGTTACCTGTGTTATGAGCCTCAAACTGGTAAACGCGAAACTCTGGTTGGAGACCGGAGTCTATGAGGGTGGACTTGTAACAGAGAACGGGGCAGTATCCAAGATAGGCAAGGAATCCAGACTACCACCTGCAGAAAACATCATAGACGCAGGGGGAAAACTCATAGTTCCCGGCTTGGTAGACCTTCATGTTCACTTCAGGGAACCCGGGTACACCCAGAAGGAAGATTTTGCGTCAGGCACTAGGGCTGCAGCGGTTGGAGGCGTAACGACTGTTCTCGATGAACCAAACAATAAACCAGTTACTGGGTCAGCTGAAGCATTACAGGCGAAACAGGAGCTGGTCAAGGACCATGCGTATGTCGATTACCTGTTCAACATGGCGGTCTACGCTGATAGACTCAGCGAGATAAGATCAGCCACTAATATTGGGGTCAATGTTTTCGCGTTCTTTGATGAGCTTGGAGACAAACCAACAGGCATGAAAGATACCGGGGTTTTGTATGATGCGTTGACGCAGGTAGAGGCTGGGGATGGCTTGGCGTTGCTCAACTGCCGGGAATCCGACCAAGTAATACACACCATCAGGAAGCTCAAAAATGCCGGTAAAAATACTCTCCGAGACTACAATAACAGCTTCCCCCACGTAGCGGAATCTGTTGGAGCAGCCAAACGAATACTATTGGCTCATAGTGTGGGTGTGAGGACGCATATGAGGGAGGTTTCTACAGCCGAGACCGTTGATGTGCTACGAAGCCTCAAACCATACATGACTGATATAACGGCTGAGGTTCGCCCAGATCATCTTTTCCTGAATCAGGAAAACACGGAAAAACTTGGACCCTATGGCCAGCAGTGGACACCCATCAGGACACGAAATGATCAAGAGGCTCTATGGGAGGCGCTCAACGAGGGAACCGTGAATATTATCGCCAGTGACCACGCGACACATATGGTTGAAGAGAAACGTCAGGGATTAGGTAACATCTGGAACTCACCACCCGGGTTACCAGCCATCGAGTCCATGCTACCATTGTTACTGAACGCGGTTCATGAGGGAAAAACAAAGCTAGACAAAATAATACAGGCTACATCGGTTAATCCGGCGAAGAAGCTGGGATTGTATCCAAGGAAAGGCTGTATTGATATCGGTTCAGACGCGGATCTAGTGATACTGGACCTTGAGGCGGAAAAGAAGATTACCGCTGATGAGATGTACGCAAAGTCTAAGTGGACTCCATATGAGGGATGGCGGACAGTTGGAGCGCCGGTAACCACTATACTAAGAGGCGTACCGGTTTATCATGAAGGAGAAATAGTATCCAAGCCCCTAGGACAGTATATCTCCAGCTAACTCAGCCATATATTAAGGTCCACGCGAACCCCATTATTGGTGTAATAGGTGGCCAAATACATCCTTCTAAGCTCACTCACACCAGACGGAAAGAAAACACTCAAAAACAAGCCAGAACGCATCAAGGAAGTCAACAAAGAGATCGAAAAATACGGTGTAAAACTACTAGAACAATACGCGGTCCTTGGACCCTACGATTTCGTGAACATCGTAGAGGCGCCAAACAATGACGCTGTGTTCAAGATGAGTGTAGAGTTAGGCAGCCGTGGAACCATAAAGATTCTCAGCATGCCCTCAATGACGGTTGATGAGCTTATAGAGAGCCTGAAATAATCTCCCCTCTATTTTTTACCAAAGTATTCCCGCTGATAGCTATCCTCAGCCAGTATTCCTAAGCGTTCCATGGTTTGATGCATGGTACGCTGGTTATCCTCACTCAACTCCTGTAGGGGCTTTCTTGGTTTGCCTACGTCAGCGCCTACGTGGTTCAGCGCCCATTTGAGGGGGACCGGGTTGGTCTCGCTGTACATCATCCTGATCAATGGAAGATACTTGTAGAGCATCTCACGCATACTTAGCACGTCATCATAGCCCTCCCAAGGCTTGCTTATGACAGCTATCTCCCTTGGACACAGGCTACCTGTGACGTTGCTGGTTCCCTTGCCTCCGCTGCTCATCACCACAGGGATCAATGCATAAAACGCGCAGTCACAGCAGAGGACATTGAACTTGCCTCGTGTTAGCTCAACGGTCCTCATAACCCCATAAGGATTTGGCCCGGCTTCCTTGATGGCTACAAAGTTCCGGTGCTGAGCTAGCTTGGCGATAGTCTCGGGTTCAACGTTCACTCCACAGCGTTCTGGGTTGTTATAGATGACAAAAGGCATGTCCACTGCGTCACCGATGTCTTTGAAGTAGTGGTAGAGGGCGTTCTGGCTGGGTTTGATGTATGGTGGCTGGACGATGAGCCCAGCGGTTGCTCCAGCCTCCTTGGCATACTTGGCGTTCTCGATGGTCTGTTTGGTGGTCATGGCTGCGACTCCAATCATGACTGGTATCTTATCGTTTGCTTCATCGATTACTGTGTCAATGATCTTTTTGCGTTCTTCTTGATTGAGTAGTATGGCTTCGCCGGTGCTGCCCATTAGGAGTACTCCTGTGCTGTGGTTCTCGGCGTGGAATCCCACAAGCTTTCTGAGCATATCGTAGTTGACGGTATCATCTTCATTGAACGGGGTTACTAGGGCAGGCCAGCTCCCCTCAACATTATACTTCATACAAGAAACGGTGAATCAATCGCTGATAAGCTTGGTTATCAGTCCTAAGATATGTATAGCAGACAGAGCATCTATTTGCTATGAATCAGGATCGATACGAGCGAGTTATTACAGCAGCCAACAACGGCACCCCAGACAGGGTGCCTTGGAGCGTCTGGGCACACTACCCAGCCATCCCTTGGCTGAAATACTATAGTTGGGAGCTAGCTAATAGAAACGGTGAACATCAGGCAAAAGCTCACCTAGCCTTGCTACAGGCACTGGACTACAAGATGGACCTACTGAAAGTCACACCATTCTTCAGATCAATGGCTTACCAGTGGGGCAGCGAGTTCGAGTTCAAAAACAACGATGGAAAAGACACACAGCGTAGTATGATCGTTAAAGAGCCGGAGGACTGGGAAAAGCTATGGGTACTGGACCCCAAGAAGGAGCTACGAGAAAACCTACGCTGCATACAGGTACTAGCAGACACACCTCATGGCACACCATTCATTTACAGCATCAGCAGCGCAGTCACACAGGCACTCCAAGGCGTATCAAACCCAGAGACATTCCACCGACACCTGAAAGAACACCCAGACGCCGTCATGAAAGGCTTAGAGAACATCAACGAGTCCAACAAGGAGTTCATGAAGGCAGCAGTAGACGCCGGATGTCACGGATTCTTCTATGGAATAGCTGGAAGAGGCGGCTACTGGAGCAGATTCACAAAACAACAACTAGAAGACATCACCCTCAAGCTCGATAAGGATGCACTCAGTGTAGACTCAGAGCTACAGATGCTCCACATCTGCAACACCCTTGACGAGAACCCTGAGAAGAACGGTAAACTGATGACAGATGGCTGGTTCAACGAGTACCCCGTCAACATACTCAACTGGTGGGACCACCACTTCGTGTCTGTTGCTGAGGCTAAGAAAGTCTATGGAAGCAAGAAGTGCATCGCTGGCGGCTTGGATCACAAGAAGACCCTCATGAGTACATCTGAAGCTATCATGGTTGAGGCGAAACAAGCCATCATGGACGCCGCTGATGGAGGAGGCTTCATCCTAGCAGGAGGCTGCACAGTAAGCCACGAGGCACCATTAGCCAACTATAACGCTGTGGGGAAAGCAGTCGAACTCTATGGACGCTACAAGAAGTAACCCTATATCTCCACAAATCCACCATATTTTATGGGTCTAAGAAAGATAGACGCGGTCCTACTCAGAGTCAAAGACCTAGAAGAGACCGCCAAATTCTACATCAATGTAATGGGACTGAAACGAGGCTGGACCGACAATGAACACCAGATGATTGGACTCCTCTTCCCAGACAATG
>JAHLLU010000065.1 GCA_020444005.1 archaeon | reverse complement strand
GTATTCTACATTTTAACGCTGTTCCTCGGATTGGGTGCTATGCATTTCATGACAGTTGACCCGTCGAACCAAAACCTTTCAGCACCACTTCTCGCGGAGTTTATCGGCGGAGAAATATTCTTCGGGTTAATATCCAGTATAGCCTTTGCCACGATACTAGGAACTGTCTCTGGTTTGATAATGGCGGCAGCAGGAGCCATCAGCCACGACATTTGGACAGTATATCTGGGAAACACTCAGGATGACGCACAAACACTGCGAATGACAAAGATCACCGCCATAGGTGTAGGAATAGCAGCAATCATACTCGGTATCGTAGCCAAAGGGATGAACGTCGCCTTCTTAGTAGGATTAGCATTTGCTATCGCTGCTTCAGCCAACCTACCTGCATTGATCAGCGTGTTATTCTGGAAGGGTACAACTGCTAGAGGCGTCTCTCTGGGTATCTGGACTGGTTTACTCAGTTCATGTGGATTAATCCTGATAGGCCCTACCATAATGGGTGCTGGTGCAATATTCCCATTGGCTAACCCCGGTATCGTAAGTATACCCTTGAGTTTTATCGTGACTTTTGGGGTCTCGATGCTGGAAAAATAGCCATCTTTTCATAACTATTATTTTGTATAATTGTTTCACTGAAGCCAATGTCCCTGTACAAGTTATCCGACAACATTACATTGATTGATGCACCTATAAACGGAGTAAAAGGAGCACTTGGAACCTATCTTGTCTCTGGGACGAAGACAGCGGTTATTGATCCGGGTCCAACCAGTCAAGCCAAGGGAGTAATTAGTGAACTAGGAAAACTGGGGGTAAAGAATCTTGACTGGGTTCTGGCAACACATATCCATCTTGATCACGCGGGAGGCAGTTGGCTGCTACTCAAAGAGTACCCAGAATCGATTCTTCACTGTCACCCAAAAGGCGCAGCACATATGGTTGATCCCTCAAAGCTTAGAGAGGGAGCAGAAAGACTCTTCGGAGATAGAATATTGGAATATGGGGCGATCAAAGGAGTACCAAAAAATAGAGTACAGGTATCCAGAGACCATGAGATTATTGATCTAGATGGTGTCTCCTTGGAGGTCCACTGGACTCCGGGACACAGCAGCCATAGTCAATGCTATTTTGAGCCCGACTCCCGGACGGTGTTTGTGGGTGACGCTGTTGGACATACTATGGGTGATGGTGGCCCAGTGATTCTTTTAAGCCCACCGCCGCATAACCCATTACAGGCTCTTGAGAGTATAGATTTGATTCGTTCTCTAAGACCTGAGATTCTATGTGTGGCTCATTTTGGTGCTCATAAAGAGCCGAGAATATACTTTGACAGAATTAGTTCCCGGACTAGGCTCAGGATGAGACTTGCAAATAGAATTGTTGATGAGAGTATGCGTCTTGATGACTTAGTTGAATTGACCATGCAGGAGGATCATGAACTAGCAGACCATATTCAGGGTGTTGAAGGCGCGGATCATTCAGTAAAAGCAAGTCTCCTAGGCTTCTACTTATATGCAAAATGGGTGAAAAACGGGTAAATCTATACTACTATCATATACTGTGGGTTAATACCAAGAGTAGGTACAAAGGCTCCGCAAATCCCTTTAAAAAAAATTCAAGTATTTATGCATGCAAACGAGAGGGTACAGGAGTGGGCGTGTTGGCGTTCTTGCGACCCTAGTACTACTGTTCAGTATAATTCTATTCGTGGGATGCCTCTTCTGGCTCAGTGTTAATGGTCCTTGGGGTGGAGGTCAAATCTTCGGTGATGACCTTTTCAAACCAGCTTCCATGCCAGCGGAGCAGAATGAAGAAACACCACAGAATACTACAGACAGGGTTTGGAACATAACCAAAGCAATGGATGATCTTCAGTCAAGCGGATGTGTGTTGACAGAGTACTCGTCAGAGTACACAGGGGATACAATACAACTTGATTACGAGGACTTCAAAGCTAAGGCGATCAAAAGAAAGATCGTGTTCACCGCGGATACACCAGAATCAGCCATACTCCTTGTTTCGGATACTGGAAATCTGTACGAGTGGAGACCATAAAAGATCCATAGGAACCATCTAAAAGTCCCCATATCTAGAGGGTACTATGAGTCGTGTAGCATTAATCAAGGGAGAAAGAAGCCTAGAGACCGTCTATAAAGCCCTTGATAATATCCCCTATGCTGAAGCTTTAGCTGATTGGGAAAGAGTTTTGATCAAGGTTAATTTTATCACCACCAAGAACTGGGAGACAGGAGCCACAACTGACCCGATAATAGTCGAGGCGTTAGTCAATAGACTTAGGGAACTCGGTAAAGAGGTCATTATCGTTGAGTCTGATGCTCAGACGACAAACGCGGATAAAGCTTGGGTGGCCAGTGGTATGAGTGAACTGGGTGAACGCATTGATGTGCCTTTCATCAATATGCGACATGTGGATGAGAAAATTGAGTTAAAAGTACCCGATGGCAGGGAACTCAAGAAGATAAAGGTAGCAAAGATAGCCACAGAGTCAGCCATAGTCTCGGCTGCGAAGCTCAAGACACATATGAGCACTAAGGTGACTCTTGGACTCAAGAATATGTTCGGTATGCTCACCACCAAGTTCAAGGGAAAATACCACATCAGGGGAATGGACAAGGTAATCCACGATATCAACAAGACACTACCACCCCAAGTAACCATAATTGATGGATTCGTAGCCATGGAGGGAAAAGGCCCAGTCCACGGAAAACCAGTCAAAATGAATACAGTAATCGCTAGCGTTGACCCTGTTGCGGCTGACTCGGTTGCATCCCAAGTGATGGGATTCAAACCGGAGGAGATTGATCACATTAAGTGGAGTCATGAAAGCGGAATCGGTAATATGACTGAAATAGAAGTTATTGGTGATACAATAGACTCTGTTAAAAGGAATTTTCAAAGAATATAATAAAAAATAGTGTGGGGAGGATTACTCCTCGATTATCTCGACGTTCGCCCTTGGCACAGTTACTACATTGCCTTCGTCAAGCTCGATGTTGACGACGCGCACCATGCTTTCGGACTCAAGCTGCTGAAGCTCAACGGGTAGGCTGTGTACCTTGCCGATTGCTCCGAAGTAGGGCTGTCTGATAATTCTGATTGGGGTTCCGGGTACCATACCCTGTGATAGAGCTTCCCCTTCATCTTCCTCTACTAAGTTGTGTGGGATGATGATCTCTGGACGTAGTACTCCTGCCCTGATCTGGGTAGTGCCGTTTACAGATGCACTGTAGCCTTCAAATTCTTTTAGTAGGTCAAAGGTTCTCTGGCTCATATTCATTGTTCCAAAGCCCTCAGTGATAATCACTGTGATTCCTACTTCTTCTTGTCCTGTGATGGCTACACCGATCTCCTCGCCTGTGAAGGTTGTTAGGTCGTCGTGGCGGATACCGCCGCTGACAATAGCAGAGACACCGATCTCGACTGCCTTCTTCATGGCGTCTAATGTGACTAAACAGCCGCCTACAAGGATCTTATCCTTGTGCTCTGGCTTGATCATGTCAGCTTCTAAGACCTGATCGTTCTGTGGTGTGACTACATGGATTTCTCCGTGCACCTCACCGCCGATTCCAAAGATTCCCTGAATAAAGGCTGCGTTTGTCTCGATTATTGCTCCTTCTTTGGGCATTACCTCGATAACCTTACCGGGGATGTATGCATCAACCTCTACGGGTATAGGAGCGCCTCTTACGATTGCTTGTCCAGTGACCTCGCTGAAGCTTTCAAGTGTACCTGTTACAGGTGACTTGACCTCTTTCTTGATCAAACCGAACAATGCCTTATAGAAGGCTAATTGTTGACCCTTCTCAACCATGTCACCGACCTCAACGGTCATGTATCTTGGTGTGTCCTCTGGCTCCATGCCTAGAATCATGGAGATCTTGACGATCTCAGGATCTCCGCTGATCTCGGTCCTTGCAACAATATCGGTGTGTTCTATCGTGTCGCCTTCCTTGACGAAAACCTCTCCAAGAAGTGGTAGTCTTCGCATCTTCTCGACCATGGTTGCCTTCTTGACCTTAAGCCCAGGCGTATATGCGTGTGCTTCTTCGGTCTCTTCGCCGTTGGTTTTCTTCTCTGTTTCTTGGTCTACCATTAGATCAACGCCTCCAGTTCTTTCTCGTCATATAGATTCGTCGCCTTGAACCATTTGATAAGTAACTCTTTCCGCTTCTGGTCATCCTCGGGGAAGTACAGTGGTCTACCACGTGCGTCCAGTAGCAAGCCAGCTACGCCACCTTGAACGGTTGCTTCAAGCTCCTTGCCTGGACCTGCACCTATATCATAGTGTGCTGCTGGTTCTACGAATACCTTGGCTTCCTCTTCTGGCCCTAAGGGGATCAGTTTGAGGTCTCCGAGTTTCATCGACTCCTCGAGCACCGTGCCGTCAGGCATCTCGATCTTTAGATCCATTACTTTCTCACCGAACTTTGCCTGTCCAGAGGCTGCGATACTTGTACCGAGCCTTACGAGGCAGTCCTTGTCGAAGATGTTCCAAGCTGCGTCACGATAAACCGTGGATACTACACCTAGGTGTGGCATCATGAAGACGCTGTCCTGCATCATTCTGGTGATGCCTTCGGTTTGCCATGCGTCTGTTAGGATGAGCATGCTTTGGATTCTGCGAGGTGCGTGGCTTAATAGGCCGCCTGTTCCTGCGCAGATGTCGATGTTCATCATCTTGACGTAGCTGTCTTCGACTGCCTGATCGAACATGTCGCTGATGGTACGTTCTACCTGTACTCCTTTGAGTCTAGTAGCGATGGTTCTGTGGTGTTGTAGTCCTAGTCTTAGAGCTTCACGTGCAACGCTGTGCTCAACGATTAGGTCTTCTAGTGTCTGTGGGATTGTTGTTGGCCGGATCATCTTGTTCATGAGTCGGCTAGCAATTTCCTCTCTATCGAGGTTGAAGGGAATCCAGCGCATGATGTTATCGATGCCTGCTTCCTTCATGACGTTGGTTACGCTGTAGCTCATGCCTAGGTTGGCTGATACGCTACGTACGAACCTGCCTTCAACGATTGAGTATACGTTTGTTGTTGCTCCACCGAGTCCGACGCCCAAGACGTTCTGGTTGAACGTGTTTGCGATAAGCTGGATAGCCATACCCTCACCTGCTGGGGTTGGCATGATGTCGATGTCAGTCCACTTCATCAGTTTAGTGTATCCTGGTGCGTGGCTCATGACGTGCTCCATGAATAACTCGTGAACTGCACGCCTAGCTGGTTCAGTGTTTTCCTGTTCAAGGGTAGGTCTGATGTTATCGACCATCTCAAGAGCGAAGCCAGTGTTCATGAGTTCCTCGATCTGAGGCCTGAGTGTCTTGTTACCCGCATAAACGATAGGTAGCTCATATGCTGCGCCCAACCTTGGTTTTGGTTCTGCTGCTTTGATTAGCTCAGCGATCTCCATGACGTGCTGGCTGGCTCCTCCATCGGTTCCACCTGCCATAAGTATCATGTCTGGCCGGAGGCTTCTGATCCTCTGGATCTTTTGGTAGGTCTGTCTTCCGTCGTCACGTGCGATTACGTCCATGACGATGGCGCCTGCGCCTAGAGCCGCCCTGTTCGCTGATTCTGCTGTCATTGATTTGATGAGTCCGGCGACCATCATCTGTAGACCACCGCCTGCGCTGCTAGTGGTACAGTAAAGGTCTACGCCTTTCTCGCCGTCGTAGGGGATGATCATTCCACCCTCAGGAGCGAGTAACTTGTGTCCCGTAAGTTCCTCGACTTCTCGCACCGCGTTCTGGACCCCCAGGGTAACGTCCTCGTAGGGGGCTTCAACAGTAGTAGGTGCTTCTCCTGCGACTAGGAAGCGCCATTCACCGTCTTTCTTATGGAAGAAACGGGCTTTTGTTGTGGTGCTTCCTACGTCTGTGGCGATAATAAATTGCATTTCCTCTGTAGGTTTGCTGAGGTCTGCCATACTGTTTCATATTCAGTCGCGGCAGGCGACGCTTAAATATTTCTAATTTGCAGCGTCCAAAGAAACCTAAATATTATGTTTTTTTGAACCAATTCTTCCTGTTCTTTTTCTCTGCGTCCTTCAATGCATCCTTTAAGGCTTGGTCTCTTTTCTTCTGCTCCTCTTTTTCGGCCTTCTCCTCTTTTTTCTTGGCTCTTCGCTCAGCTTCCTCCTTTTGAAGACTTTCTTCAATCATCTGTATCAAGCGTTCAATGTTCTCACGTTTCTCAAAGACTTGAAGCATCTTCTCGCTGGTGAGGCCAAGGCTTTCACCGAAAGCGGGCATAATTGGGGCGAGTGCGGCTCTAAGTAATTCTCCGCCTACATAGGACCAGGGTTTGATGCTTTCCAGTGTTAGGATAGCCATGGTCTCCATCTTGTAGTAGATTATCTTGTCGTATGTGGCTTGAAGGGTTTCTTCGATTTCCTCTGGTGTTAGCTCGATGTCCCAGAACAATCCTTTCTCCACCTATTCATCTGCCTCAGGGATATTTGTTGATTCCTCAAAAGCAGCTAATGTCTCACGTCTGAGCTGACGTTTAAGGCTGATATATGAGCCTGTGAAGCCGCCAAGAAGCATAGAAAGAAGTAATAACGCTAGAAAGATGAAGCTAGTAGTTCCTGTAAGCACCCAGAGACTGAACCCTGAGAACCCCCACCCATAAACAGCGGACTTTAGACCAATCAAAAGATGAGTATGCTTAGTTCTACTCGCCAAGAGATACGCTGGATACAGTGACCCAATATAGTAAACTGGGTATGCGATGAGGACTACCCATTTCTTGCCGGGGTTTTGTGTGAGCATCCAGTTCATGAAATATACTGATGCATAGGTTAGTATCGCTGCCATGCCGTACTCTGTGCTGCTTGGCTCCCTTTCTCCACTCAAAGGTATCAAAGATTATTGTCGGTGATGCGGATAAGAGTTTAGTCTACAAGAATTTGTAGCCGGGGTCTATAACCATATGTTTTTATTTGTAAAATCCCTTGAAGGCTTACAATTCGGGGTGTAAAAAGAACTCACATTATATGTCTATTCTTGGTTGATTCGAAATCGAATAAATCAACCCTTGGTTTATGGCTTAGAGTTATATTGTGGTAACATCCCAGTTGACCCAAACCTTAGGAGGCACCTAAACTGACACAAGATAATAATAAGAAAACCCTAATCACATCCGCTTTAATCTACGCAAACGGACCAGTCCACATAGGGCATATGGTGGAGAACGTCCAGACAGACATCTATGTTCGATTCCTCAAGATGACTGGTAGAGATGCCTTCTACTGTGGTGCAGAGGATACTCATGGCACACCTATCGAGATCAATGCAGCCAAGGAGGGCGTGACCCCTGAGGAGTTCATTGGGCGCTGGTATGATGAACACAAGGAAACCTATGACAAGTATCTGATCGACTATGCGAGCTACTATAGCACGAATAGTCCTGAAAACAAGTACTACACAGAGCTGATATTCAACAGGCTCAAGGAAGCTGGACACATCTACACGAAGGAGATGGAGCTTACCTACTGTGAGAACTGTGAAAGGTATCTTCCAGACAGGTATGTGAAAGGCACTTGTCCCAACTGTGGGGCACAGGATCAGTACGGTGATGCCTGCGAGAAATGCAACTCAGCGTATAGCACAACGGATTTGGTGAATCCTTACTGTAGTATCTGTGGAGCTACGCCAATCAGGAAGAACAGTCTACACTACTTCTTCAAGCTTGGCGAGTTTACAGATTGGCTACGAGAATGGTTGACAAACAACAAGAGGCTTCAGCCTGAGATCAGGAACCAGATATTAACTTGGGTGAATGAAGGACTTGAGGACTGGTGTATAAGCAGGGATGGCCCATACTTCGGGTTCAAGATTCCCGGAGAGGACGACAAATACTTCTACGTCTGGCTAGACGCACCAATAGGATACATAGCTTCCACAGCAAACTACTGCAAGGACAAGGATTTCACAGCTGATGACATCTGGCAGACAGACGACCATGAGATAATTCACTTCATAGGCAAGGACATCATCTACTTCCACTTGCTATTTTGGCCAGCTGTACTCTACGGAGCTGGATTCCATGTACCAGACAATATCGTGGTCCACGGATTCTTGACAGTTAACGGGGAGAAGATGAGTAAAAGCAGAGGCACATTCCTCACAGCAGACGAGTTTGCGGACTATCTAGACCCTGAGCTACTCAGGTTCTACTATGCGGCTAACCTGAACCACACCATGACAGACATTGATCTTGACCTCAAGAACCTTGAGAACAGGATCAACAACGAGTTGGTCAGCAACCTAGCGAACCTAGTCTACAGGGTAATGAGCTTCACTGGGAAGAACTTCAAAGGCGAGACCACCGAGATCGAGGACGAGGCACTGCTCAAGGAGATACACGAGAAATCGTTGAAGGTCTATGAGTCGTATGAGGGTTTTGAGTACCGTGACGCCATCAATAGAATACTAGAGATAGGAAGCATTGGGAACAAGTATTTCCAAGACAATGCTCCATGGGAGCTGAAGAAGACAGACCCAGAGAAAACCCAACGGGTACTCACTGACTGTGTGAACATAGTCAAGAACATCGCAATAATGATCAAGCCAGTTATGCCCGTATTCGCTGAAAAAGTCGAGAAACAGCTAAATCTCTCTGACTTGAAATGGGTGGACTTGGATAGAAAAATTGAGAATCACCAGCTTGGTAAAGCTGAGATCATACTCAGAAAGATTGAGCCCATCGAGATCAAGGCACCTGAGCCGGAGCCAGTTGACCGTGAAATCAATTTCAGCATCGACTCTAAGATAGAAAGGCTTGGTGTTGATGTTAAGCTGGCGGTTATCGAGGGCGTTGATATCAAGAAATCCAGCGGTGAGCTTGATAAACTCAAGAAGGAGGCAGC
>JAHLLU010000064.1 GCA_020444005.1 archaeon | reverse complement strand
AACAGCTTGTTTCGATGAAAGAAGCTTGAAACTGACTCTATACCAAAAATGAGTCAAAACGGAATCCAAAAACAACCAATATAAATCCAAAAGAAAGCCAATACAAAAAAGAGAATCAGCAGTGACCCAGCATATGCTCGGCTTCCCTGCTACGCTTAAACACGATATAATCCTTGTATCCAAGCGCCTCAGCCTTGGTCTGACGACCATTAGCCGTCTGCCGAATCATATCGTAGATACGTTGACCTACGCTGTTGAGGCTCTCGCTTCCATCTAGAATGGTGCCCGCGTTGATGTCCATGTTGTCCATCATCATCTCATATGTTTCAGGGTTACCTGTGATCTTGATGACGGGTGCGATAGCGTGACCAGTGGTACTTCCTCTTCCACTTGTGAAGCAAACTATCTGTGCTCCAGCTGCTACCATGTGGGTTACGCTCGGCACGTCCCAGCCAGGGCCATCCATCAGGTAGAGTCCGGGTTTGGTTGGTTTATCAAAGCGTTCCCAGTCATTGAACAATACTCCTTGGATTGGCTTGGTGCCTCCCTTGCGTACCGCGCCTAGGCTCTTCTCCTCGATCGTGGTTAGTCCACCGTCGATATTGCCCTTGCTCATCCAACGGCTGTCAACACCCATGGCTTTGAGGCGCGCCTCCTGAGTCTCAATGATCTCATAGATGGCGTCAGCGACTTCCTTGTTTACTGCACGACGAGCCAATACCTGCTGTGTGCCGCTCATCTCTTGTGTCTCACCGAACATGACACTGCCCCCTTCCTCAATGAGTTTGTCTGCTGCGACTCCGACTGCTGGGTTGGCTGCTAAGCCACTCGTTGCGTCGCTTCCACCGCATTCTACAGCGAGGGTGAGTTTGTTGATGGGGAAGTTTTCACGTTGTAGTTCTGCTAACTCTTGTTTCATTTTTTGGAGTATTCTTACGCCTTTCTCGTGGGTCTTGAGAGTGCCACCTTCTTTCTGGATGGTGATGTTGTAGACTGGTTTACCGCTGGGCTCAATCAGATCCATCAATATCTCGCCTGTGAGGGTCTCACAGCCCAAGCCTACGATTAGTACACCGGCTACGTTGGGGTTCAACGCTGTACCTGCGAGGTTGTGAACCAACATACTGTCGTTTCCACAGCCATAGGTCTGTGTGACTGCTACTGCTCCTTCTACCTGTTCCGCGATCTTTTTCGCTGGCTCATAGCTACAGTCGATTGGCGCGATGACCAAGAGATGGTTTCGGATGCCTACCTGTCCATCTGGGCGCTCATATCCCATGAACTCGGTCATGATGTAATCCCCCTTACCTCTTCACCCGCAGTATGAAGCCGTGCACTGTTGACGTTATGAGTATGAACCCATTCCCCTACCTTGATTGGTTTGGATGCGACTCCGATAATCTCCCCGTACTTTATGATGGGCTCATCAGTGTCTAGGGGTTTTAACGCGATCTTGTGACCAAAAATAATCTTCTCAACGGGTTTGGTCTCCAATATTACCGCTCCATCTGGACTTAGTACTTCCAGTTTCTCTCCAGCCTCAACGATGCTTGTGGTGGTTGCCACGTTGTCCTTTGCATCGATCTGGATGGCTTTTTTTGACATGTTACTGAATAGGAGTAGACGAGATTATTAAATGGCTTGAACCAGAATCATGAAGAAGAGGTTGTATGAATGGAGGAAGATAGGAATATGATTAGATTCATGCTCCAAGCATATCTAATCTCATGGAGCATCACGGTGCCTCTCGCCTTGTCCAGTAATGGTATTCTAGACATAGGTCTCCCTCAAAGTCTCACCATTCTAGCTAGCTTTGGACCAACAATATCCGCAGTTATTCTATGGGCTCAGGGAAAAGGCATACAAAATATACCAAGTTGCCTCTGGGGATGTCTTAAGCCAAGAGTAAAACCTGTCTGGCTCTTTGTTGCATTACTTGGTCCCGGTGCAGTAGGAGCCTTATCGGTGTTCCTTGGGGCGTTCATCCGGGGTAGTCCTCCTGATTTCAGATGGGCCGCAGGGTTAAGCGCCTTCCCCTTTGTTTTTCTGTTTGTATTTTTCTTGGGTGGTCCTTTGGGTGAGGAGTATGGCTGGAGGGGGTATGCTTTACCACGGCTCCTCGACAAGTTTGGTTGGATTAAGGGGAATCTTATTCTTGGAGCAGTATGGGGGCTCTGGCATCTTCCCCTATTCTGGATCATCGGTACCCCCCAGTCCGAGATTTCATTGATCGGTTTTATGCTTCAGATAATGGGCACGACTTTCATCTACTCATGGATCATGCAAGGAACAGGGGGAAGCATATTCACTGCCATGGTGTTTCACACGGCTGGTAACGCCTTTGCAGGGTTTATCCCCTTCCTGCCCCTAGGTCAGACTGGTGGAAACATCTACAGTTTCAGTGTTTTTATAGCATTGATCTGGCTGATAGCTGCTGCAGTTTCAGTTGGAAAATTAAAGTAGGTTGGCGGGGATATTGCTAGTCCCATCCGGGATAACTGTGACAGTACTTTCCTTGCCGTGATGGTTCTTCAACTCTTCAATTACCTCATCCCATTTCCGTATCCAAGTAACCTGCTCAGGATCATAACGCATCATGAAACTCTTCAACGGGTAATCACCGAAGATAATCATCCTTGCTCCACGAGCCAGCTTACCTACAACCGGGTTCCATAGGCAGGCTCCTACTTCTTTGCCGTGTCTGTTGAATAGCCAGTGGTTGATGTCGCCATTGGGGTCATCATTGAACATCACGATGGTGCCATCATCTTTGACACTGTTATAGAGGGGCCATCTGCTCAGATAGGGCTCGTTTTCACGCATGTATGCTCCAGCTACTGCTATGTCTGCTACTGGGTTGTCTATGGTGTGCCATTTCTTTGTGCCCTTTGCTGCTCTACGCTGTGTCTCGACAAAGTCACCAGCATAAAGTTCGATAGGGTCTCGTTGGAGGTTGAGGACTGTGTCGATCTTGTAGTCTAGTCCCGCCATTCTTGCTGTTTCCTCCATGTCGAGTCGCATCCTGTTGTTGTCGTTGCTGAGGTAACCGGTTGTTTTGCATGGGGTTAAGCCGGGGCCGAATCCGCCTATGTCGCCGTGGTTGTATTTGATTGTCTTCATTCCTGCTACGCCGGGGCTGATCATCTTGCCGCCGCCGCTGTATCCTGTGAGTCTGTGGAATAGGACTGTGCCTATGCCGATTTTGAGGTCGCATGCCATTACTTCGCTGTTGATGTAGACGGGTGTACCGTAGCTGGTCTCTCCCAGATGATCCAGTATATCATATGGGTTATGGTTGTAGACCTGATACTCGGAGACAATATCATCGCCCAGTTTCTTCACGAAGTCAATTCTTCCATAGGTTCCGTGGGTTCCCGGTGAGATGATGAACCTGATGTTGTCTTTGGGCACTCCTGCTTTGTGCAACGTCTCGAGTATATGTGGCGCATACTGGTATGTTTTTGTGGGGCGTGTCATATCATCAAATATGATGACCACTTCCTCCGCGTTCTCAGCTAGCTTTTCAAGGGGCTTCTGTCCATAGGGGTTGTGGATTGCTGCCTTGATTTGTTCAGGTGTCAGTGGTTTGGCGTCTTCTGATGGTACTTTGCATTTATGGACCTTCCACGTGTCTGGAAAAGTGAGGGTAAATGGTTTGTCCTCATACCAAGCGTTGTGGGGGATTTTGACCTCTATCAATTCTATCAAAACAAACAATGCACACACGGATATAACAGCTACCAAATCCAAATAGGGGAGGGGGGGGGGTACCCCGGGAAAACCCGGAAGCAGCTTATTTTATGAAAAGAAGCCCCAGAACCAACCAGATCGCTTCTCAATAAGTGTAAAAAAGTGATAGAGTAACGGTCAAAAAGCGGCCAAAACAAGGGGATTAAGAGAAAAGATTTTTCGGATACTTGGCTTTCTCGCCTAGCCATTCCTCTATTCTGAGAAGCTGGTTATACTTGGCGGTTCGCTCTCCCCTGCATGGAGCACCTGACTTTATCTGTCCACAGCCCAGCGCCACACTGAGATCAGCAACGAATGGGTCCTCTGTCTCACCGCTCCTGTGACTCGCCATCACATTGTACCCGTTATCCATAGCTAGCTTAGCTGCTTCAAATGCTTCAGTTAATGTACCTATCTGGTTTACCTTCCAGAGTAACGCGTTACATGCCCCCATGTCTATGCCTTTCTGTAGACGTTTCTTGTTGGTGACGAATATGTCGTCTCCAACAATCTGTATTGGGAGAGCTTTTGTAGCTTCAGCAAATCCCTCATAATCTTCTTCCTCCAAAAGATCCTCAATACTCTTTATGGGGTATTTGTCTACCAGTTCTTTGTAAACGTCAATTAACTCTCCTGTGGTTACATCTTTTCCAGTAAAACTGTAAACACCGTTCTCCTTGTAGAAACTATTAGCCGCAACGTCCATCGCTAAAACGGTCTCATCAGTGTAACCCATCTCTTCGGCTGCAGCTAGTATCATGTCAAGTGCTTCTTCGGGGGTTTTCATTGGTGGGCTGAAGCCTCCCTCATCGCCTACGTTGGTAGCGTCTTTGCCGTATTGTTTCTTTAGGTCTGATTTGAGTTGCTGATATATCTCTGATCCCATACGTAGCGCCTCATGGAAGTTCTCTGCTCCTGTAGGTGCGATCATGAACTCCTGAAAGTCCAAAGAGTTACCTGCGTGCATTCCACCATTGATAACATTGAAAAACGGAACAGGAAGCAAATTACTATCTTTGTTGAAATACTCGTAGAGTCGTTTCTTCTCCGATGCTGCGGCTGCTTTTGCCGCTGCGACGCTTATCCCGAGTATCGTGTTTCCTCCGAGTCTGGACTTGTTCTCCGTGCCGTCCAGCTCTATCATCTTGTAATCGATTTCTTTCTGCTGTGTTACATCCATGCCTCTGAGTGCTGGAAAAATCTCATCCTTTATGACCTTTAATGCCTTCTTGAGCCCCTTACCATGGAACCTGTTATCATTATCTCTTAGCTCCACGGCTTCCCAGATGCCTGTGCTTGCACCGCTCGGAATAGCCGCGCGTCCAAAAAATCCAGAATCTGTAGTAATCTCCACTTCTAAAGTGGGGTTGCCTCGTGAATCCAAAATTTCACGTGCGTGTATATATTCGATCTTATCATTCATATCCCTGAAAATATATTGCTATAGAAAAAGGGTTTCTACTCTATGGCTTTGGTGACGTCGTCAACTGTGAAAGGCCAACCTGACAACTTGATTTCATCATCCACCACGAGACAGGGCACCGCCATAACCTCAAGACTCATGCCCCGTTTGATGCCTTCCTCTGTATAGGTATCAACTTCCTCATATTCGAAACCCGGGTTATCCGCCTTGTATTTTTCCAGTAGTTCCCTTGCGTGAGGACAGAAGGGACAGACTGGGCTATAGAATAGTTCTATGCGCTTCATTTTCGTGCTAACTGTTTGACATACTTCATCGCGTTTAAAGCTGCGCTTGCGCCCATGCCTGTCGCTGTTACTATCTGGAGTCCCTTGCAGCAGCAGTCACCAGCAGCGAAGATACCGTTTACGCTGGTTTTCTGGTCCTTATCGCTGAGTATACAGCCTCCAGCGTCAGTTGTTACACCTGCGTCGGTTAAGATTCCGCTAGTGGATACATGTTCAAGGATGATGAATACGCCGTCTAGCTTGATCTCTTGTCCATCATCAAACTTCACGTACTCTACAAAATCCTCTCCACCGATCTCAGTGATATTAACGCCTTCAACGAACTCGATCTTCGGGTCTTTTCTGAGGTGTTCTATCTCTGGGTATTCCTCGCTGAATCCTTTCTTACCGGGAATCGCATATACCTTGGTAGCGGTCTCACTAAGTACCTCAATATCATGTACTGCCTCATGCCCACCTCCAACAATGGCTACTGTCTTATCCCTGAAGAATGGCCCATCACAGACACCACAATAGCTGACTCCGCGTCCCTTGAACTCGCCCTCGCCCTTCACGCTTAGACTCTTTCTACTTACACCAGTAGCGATAATCAAGCTCTTTGCTTGATAGAATCCGCCACTCCGGGTGCTGAGCATCTTCAAGTCGCCAAGGTCACTTATTCCAATGACTGTCTCCTGTTTTATCTCGGCTCCAAACTTGGTTGCCTGCTCCTCCATGAGCTTCATCAAGTCAGGGCCACTGATACCATCAGGGAAACCCGGATAATTCTCCACCCAATGGGCTTCAAGTGCTTTACCTCCGACCTTATTGCCTTCTAGAACAAGGGTCTTATTGTTGTGCCTTGAGGTGTAGAGTGCTGCCGTTAAACCTGCGGGCCCAGACCCTACGATGATGACGTCGTATGTTTCCTCAGACATTTATCGTTCTCTCAAATAGAGAAAAAGGTGAATAAAAAAGGGTGTGCTTACTCGTCGTCTTTCTTAGGCTGAAGTAACTCAGCCATATCGTCCAAACGCTTCTGCACAAGATAATTGATGCTTTCTTGAGGGTACTCACCATCATCATTTGCTTCCCCTGCTGGGACACCGGTTAAGACCTCGATTCCCTCATCAATGGTTTCAACAGGGTAGATGTGGAACTTACCATCCTTGACAGCCTCCACTACATCCTCCCTGAGCATCAGATTCTTCACGTTACTAGCTGGAATCATGACACCCTGATCACCGGATAACCCTCTAAACCTACATAGGTCGAAGAAACCCTCGATCTTCTGATTGACCCCGCCAATCGCCTGAACCTCACCCTTCTGATTCACAGAACCAGTAACAGCGAAATTCTGCTTAATGGGAACACCGCTTAAAGCACTAAGCATCGCGTATGTTTCTGTGCTGCTCGCGCTGTCTCCATCAACGCCACTGTAACTCTGTTCAAATGTGAGTCTTGCTGTGAGGCTTAAGGGGTGCTTCTTAGCGTATCTCTGTGTCAAGAACCCTGTGAGTATGTGGACTCCCTTAGTGTGGGTTGGGCCACCCATCTCGGCTTTCTTCTCGATATCAATGATACCTTCCTTGCCGAGACCAATACTTGCCGTAATTCTACTGGGCTTACCAAACATGTAGTCTCCTAGTCCAAGCACGGCTAACCCGTTGACCTGTCCGACACGTTCACCCTCCGTATCAACAAGGATGGTGCCTCTTTCAATCATCTCACCAATCTTTTCCTCGATCAAGTTACTACGATAGACCTTTGCCTCGATTGCCTTCTGCACATGCTCCCTTGTGATGAACTCGCTGCCATTCTCCTCAGCATAATAGTTGGCCTCACGGATGATGTCGCTTACCTCCGCAAACTGAGTGGAAAGCTTTTCCTGATCCGCAGCTAGCCTACTACTATATTCTACAATGCTGGCGATTCCAGTGCTTTCAAGGTGTTTTAGTCCCTCCTTATTGCTGAGAGTGCACATGAACTTGGCGTACTCTTGGACATTATCGACGGTACGGTCCATTGTGCTGTCGAACTCTGCCTTGATCTTGAAGACTTTCTTGAACTCGCTATCCGCCTGATAGAGCATATAGTAGTACCTTGTTTCCCCTACAAGTATGACCTTAGCTATGAATGGAATAGGCTCTGGACGTAGGCTCTTGGTACTTATGTACCCCATCCGTGCCATCAGCTCCTCGATCTCCAGCTTCTTATCCAATATTGTCCGCTTCAGTGTCTCGTAGCTTCCCGGATTCCTCGCAAGCTCCTCTATGGGGATAACAAGGAATCCACCGTTTGCCTCATGAGCGCTCCCTCCACGGATCATAGTATAGTCGGTAACCAATGCACCGAAACGAGCTTCCTTCTCTGTCTTACCGAAGAGTTTGTCGTGTCCGGGGTTCATCTCCATGATGACTGGAGCGCCTTCAAGTTTGCTGTTATCTACTATGAGGTTTACCTGATATCGTTCTGTTGGGTCAGGTGCATTTCTCCCCATCATTGCCTCAAGTGGATTTGTAGACTCCTGCTGAGCTCCCAGAATTGCTCCAAGGTTCTCCAAGATATCATTCTTCACCGCGTCAAGATACCCGATGCATTCCTCTATCTCACCATACTCTTCCTTCATGGTTTCAAGCAAAGGATCAAGAGCAAAGTTAGCTACCTCTTTATTGAACTTCTCAACAGCCGCCTCTGATTCCCTGTCAACATCTCTAAACTGTCTGAACGCGGTTCTAAGCTCATCTTGCAGCTCCTTACGTCTGTCTTGTATCTCTTCCTTGACATTCTGAGGCAGTAAGCTGAACTGTTGCTCATTGATAATCTTGCCATCAATAACTGGGACAATCAGCATACCGATCTGGCTACGCTGAAGCACAAAACCAGCGTCCTGAGCCTTCTTGTTAAGCTCCTTCATTAGCTCCTGTTTCTTGTCCTCGTACTGTTTGAGAGTCTCTTCACGACGATTAGCATAATCATCGCTCTCAAAAGCTGTTGTCAAAGCTTTTCTCATGTCGTCAACGAGTTTCTCCATATCCTTGACGAACTCGTTACCTTTTCCAGCCGGCAGCTTCAAAGCGTTTGGCTTTGAACTGTCCTGAAAGTTGTAGACGTAACACCAATCTGATGGTACTGGCATTTTCTTGGCTTTCTGCTCAAGGAAAGTCATTATCGCTGTCTTTTTACCTGTACCGGGCATTCCAGCGACATAGATATTGAATCCATCTTCTTGGATATCTAAGCCGAAATGTAGTGCTTGTACTGCACGGTCTTGTCCAATGATTTCGCTTAATGGCTCAAGTTCGTCCGTTGCCTCGCACTGTATAAAATTCTCGGGGCAGGTCTTTCTTACCTGCTTATACTCAAGTTCTTTGATCATATTATCACTGGCTATAATTCTTGGTAAAAATCTTAGAGGGATGGTATATAAACGGTATTCAAGCAAAACTAGGAAATTTTAGTTAACAACTCATTCCAAGTCATACCCTTATCGATCTTAATCATATAATCGCCAAGCTTCGTAGCCACGTCAAACCACCACC
>JAHLLU010000063.1 GCA_020444005.1 archaeon | reverse complement strand
AATATCAGACTCAAGACCCAGTACGATGAAGGTTTAGTAATTGTCGAGTTGGATGAAGAGATCTTCACTCGAATAATAGACAACCTATTACAGAACGCGGTTGAGGCGATGCCGGGAGGAGGCTCACTAGGAGTCAAGGTAACAGCTAGGAAAGAGGAAGTCTACGTAGACATCAGCGATACTGGCTCAGGCATACCAGAAGAAAGACAAGAGACCATATTCAAGCCATTCAACAGCACCAAGGAAGGACACAGTGGGTTAGGACTTGCATTCTGTAAGAACGCCGCGGAGACAGCCGGTGGTTCATTGGGCATAAAGTCTTCAAGCAGTAAAGGAACTACTTTCAGACTTGTCTTACCGATAAGAAAAATTGTATAAAATTTGGGGATTAAGCTTTCTTCTTGCTTGATTTCTTTGCAGTATTAGCTTTCTTCACTGTGACTGATTTCTTCTCAGCCAAAAGGAATGGGCTCTCTACACCAGCGAGTACAACTGTTGCCCTTATCTTGCCGTCAAGCGCTGGGTTAATCTTGCTACCCCAGACTACACGTGCATCCTTGTTGATGCTATCCAAGACAAGTTCTCCAGCTCTATTGACCTCTTCCAGGGTCATATCCTCACCGCCCTCGATGTGAACGAGTGCGCCGCGTGCGACACCAATGTCCTCAATGTCTAGGAGCTGGTTGTCTAGTGCCCTGTTGACCGCGTCCTCTACCTTGGTTCCTCCGCTGCCCTCGCCGAAGCCGATGGCGCAGATTCCGCCGCCCATCATGATTGCCTTGATGTCTGCGAAGTCTAGGTTCATGATACCTGGTACGCTGAGTGTCTCGGTCATGTTGTTGATGAAGTCTGTGACCCTTGCGTTTACCACTGCGAATGCTTCCCTTACGGGGAGTTTTCCGGCTAGGTTTCTTAGCTCATTGTTGTCAATGACTATGACGCTATCACAGATATCTACGAGGCTGCTAAGACCCTTCTTTGCTTTGTTTACTCTTGTTCCCTCGACGTTGAAGGGGATGGTGACAACGCCGATGGTGAGTGCTCCAAGCTCTCGTGCTACTTTCGCAACGATTGGGGAAGCGCCTGTGCCTGTTCCACCGCCTAGTGCAGATGTTACGAAGACGAGGTTTGCGTCTCCTATTGCTTGCTCGATCTCTTGGGCTGATTCCTCCGCTGCCTTTGCTCCCTGTTCTGGGAAACCACCGCAGCCGAGACCTCCACATAGATTATATCCGAGGAGAACCCTGCTCCCTGCCTTGCTTGTTGTTAGGTGCTGTGCGTCGCTGTTGAGTGCTACTGTGCGGGCGCCGATGACTTTTTTGTCCATCCAGGTAACCATGTTGCTTCCGCCACCACCTACGCCAAGAATCGCTATTTTTGGTGTGGCTTCCTTTGCGATGTCCTCTATGCTTTTTGCTGGGACTGCGTGAGGCGCCACTTCGATTTCAACTGTCATTGAGTATTTTCACCTGATTGAAGATAATTCATTGATTTTGGTTTATAGGATTGTGTAGGTGTAACAAGTTACACACATACTTACTCCGGGGAGAATATCAGAGGTCCATAGCGGATTTCACTAATGACTGATACTGAGGATCAAGCTCAACCGCCTTTTCAAGGTGTTTCCGGGCGTTTTCCTTCATGCCATGGCTGCTTAGATGAATTCCGTAGCTAAAATGGGCTCTCGCGTTATTTGGGTCCTGTTCTAGGGCTATCTGGAAATGGCGGTCCGCTTGCTGGGGTCTCTTCTGTCTGGATAAGAATTGAGCATAGTAGAGGTTCAACTCAGGGTCGTTTGGCGAGTATTCCAGGCCCTCGAATAACTGGTTCTCGGCTTCCTCGTCGCGACGTGTGTCTACGAGTAAACGGGCATAATAGAGGCGTGGATCTGGTGATTTTGGGTCCAATTCTATGGCTTTGAGATATTTTTCCTCCGCCTCATCATAGCGTTGATGGTTCGCTAAAAAAAAGCCATAAGCGAGACAAGCGTTCAAGTTCTTTGGCGCTATTTCAATGGCTTTCACATAGTGGGCTTCCGCGGTTACAAGGCTGTTCTTTTTTGTTAACAGCATAGCGTAGTGCAGATGAATATCAGAGTTATCTGGGTTCAGATGTAGCGCCTCACGGAGCATTTTTTCGGCTTCATCGAGTTTCCCCAGCTTGAAGAGGACTACGCCTCGGCTTAGATATAACTCAGGGTCGGTGGGTTCAGTGATGCTAAGATACTCGAACTGTCTGTTGGCTTCATTGTATTGTTTTTCCTCTGCGAGGAACTTGATATAGTTGCGTCTGTAGGTTAGATCTTCTGGACTTAGATCGATAGCTTGTCTGAAGTACATATCGGCCTCATCGCTGCGTTTCAAGCTCCAGAGGAGAAGAGCGTAATTATTGAGGGTATCAGGGTTATCTGGGCTTATCTTGAGACTCTGTTTGTAGAGTTTCTCTGCATCTTCCTGTTTCTCCATATCGGTGAATATGTTTGCTAGGTTGTTCATGGCTGTGGGATCAGGGTCCAGCACAAGTGATTCCTTCAGGTGGTTAGATGCTTCCTCCAGTTTATTCGTCTGATAGTAGAGGAGCCCCAAGTTGTTGTGGACCGTGGGATCGCTTGGATCGATGTTTAATGCCTCAAGATACTGGTTGATGGCATCATCGATTCTTTCATTTTTCTCAAGGTACTGAGCGTAGCTGATATACGCCTCCGATGAACCGCCACTCACTTCGATAGCCTTGATGTGATGATACTCGGCGTCCTCTTGTTTATCTAGCGAACTATAAAATCGGGCATAGCTTAGGTGATTATCCATTGTATTCGGGAAAATCTCCTTCCGCGTCTCTGTAGTGGAAGGTTTTATGAGAGTGTATTTTTCTTGATTCTTGATGGCGGTCTGATGAGATTTCTTTGTCTGGCTCAGTTTCTCGGCTATCTCGTATAAATTTCTCATCTGCGAAGGCGCTGCAATAGTCTGTGCCTCAGCTATCTTGATTAACTGTTTAGCAATAGTCTCGTTTTTTCCATCATTCTCGGCTACCCAAGCTGCTAACTGGATGACGCCATCGAGATCGCCTCTGTTTGCCATCCGCTCAATTAGCTCAGTGTAGACTGTCAAGTGTAGCCCTACAGTCAAGATGCCTCTGTGTTTTTCTTTTTTGTGGGTCCCAGTTCATTTTGTCAATTGCTTAAAGGCAAACTGGATACGTTCATTATCTTTGATCATCTGAAGGTTGTTAGCGCAGAAGTATTTTGAGCCATTCTGGTCCAGGATAGTCGTATCCATTGATAGAAAATCTGACTCGTCTGTAATCATCAGGGAAAAGTACTCTCCCGAGGACAGGGAACCGATTTTTACACCATTCAGATTAAGCGATGATTCCAAACTCTCTGGCAACCCTATCAAAGAGATATTCACTTTATGAAAAAAACCAAAATCTGAGGACAGAGCCACAGTCAATGCCCAGTTATTGCGGGCAGCCCAGAGTTTTGATAAATTTTCATTACTGAGATAAACATAAGGTCCCGTTTCTCTTCCTACTGGTGGATTCCATGTTGTTGGCCAAGGATCATTGATGAATACCCCGGTCTCGTTATAGCCTACTGCTACTACGTAGTGTGCTTCTTGATAGGTTTCGTCAAACCAGATTAGTAGGATTGGAGCATATCCTGATGCAATTCTCTTCTTTAGCTTGGGAAGAGACATGGATTCATGGTTAATGATGGAAAAGTCTCGCAGTAGAAAAGGTTCATCCATGTACTCGCTAAGTGTGCCAGTAATAGTTTCCAGTTCCTCGACTAGGGTATCTTGAGATAATGATTCGCCACTGGTATACTCAATTACCATGCTTACTGAGGCGGGGCCACAATAATAGCTGGTCTCTTGACCATAATATGGTACTGCGAGTAGGCAGCTATCAGCTATGTAGTCTCTGTTATCAAACTGGGGGAAAAATACAAGGAATATTAAACAGAAGATTAGTATAGTTCTCGGCTTTACCATCCATTTTCGTTTTTGTAGAAGGCTTCTTATTTTTTCGATAAATGGATCATCCATTTAATATCTGTTTTTTCCTGAAAACTCCCTTTTAATGGTTAGCTAATGATGATCAAAGCCAAAAAATACTATATTTCTCATAAATATTGTACTTTAACCTACTTTTTTCGGTTCCACTCTTCACGCAGAATGCTGTAGATGGCTCCATCCATGTAAACACCCTGAATATACGCGGCTTTACGCTTCAAACCCTCATAGGTGAAACCTGCTTTCTCCAAGACTCGTACGGATGCACGGTTCTCTGGGTTGCACTCAGCCTGTATCCTAACAATGTTCTTTGTGGAGAAAAGATGGTCAACAAGAAGCTTCACAGCCTCTGTGGTGTAGTCATGTCCTCTGTGATCGGGGTGAAGTATGTAGCCTAACCAGTAATAATCGCCTTGTGGTCCAGTGATTATCTGTCCCATGGGGTTTCCTTGTTTATCTGTGATGACCCATGACTCTGTTTTCTTTTCCGAGTCAAACCATTTCTGGATTTCTTCAAGTGTGTTGTTTTCCAGTGGCTCGTATGGTCCCTTGTACTCTGGGTCATTATTCCAATCTGTGAACCATTCTAGGTCGTCTCTCTGTAATGGTCTGATGTTTACCTTCTCACCCATCAGCATAGCCAAAGATAACGGGCCGTTCTGTTAGAAGTTTTTGGTTAATTATTTAGACTCAGACATCAACACTAGATTATGTCAAATGGTCAAACCTACACGAGCCTTGTAATCCGTGACGCCATGATCATAAACGGTAAAGGAGTACCACCCTATGGACCCTGTGACATTGTGGTCGAAGACGGAAAAATCAAGGAAATAGTCAACGTAGACACCATCAGTCTCACACGGTACAAGATCAAACGCCCCGAGGCAGAACACGTAATCGAGGCAAAAGGAATGTACGTAACCCCGGGTCTCGTGGACATGCACATCCACATCAACATAGCTGATGAGAAATGCGGACCCAAAGGAACAGAATATGCCTACAAGCTATGCCTAGCCCATGGTATTACGACGATTAGAACCTGTGGATTTGGAACCGATAAACAATTACTCGAACACAAGAAGCTGAGCGAGGAAAACAAGATCGTAGCACCAAGAATCATGGTTCTTGGTAGTTGGCCCGCTGAAGCTCATACGGTAGAAGAGTCAAGGAAAGCTGTGCGTGATTTGAAGGAGCTTGGTGTGGATGGTATCAAGATGATTCCACGTCCCCATGTGACAGCTGAGATGTTGGAGGCTATAGCGGATGAGATGCGTAAGGTTGGTCTACGAACTGGTATCGCGATTCATCACGCCCAGAACAGTGAATTAAACGCACTGATAACCAGTAACGCTGCGAAGGACAAACTGAGCATCGAACATACGTATGGTATTCCACAGGCAGCGCTCCCGGGTACCCAGAACTTCCCACCGTTCTATAACTATAGTAACGAGGTGGACAGGTTCAGGAATAGTGGATATATCTGGACTGAGGCAGACCAGTACCCAGAACGTGTGAAGAAAGTGTTTGATACTCTTCTCGAAAACAAGACGGTCTGGGACCCAACCATGGTGGTCTATGAGGCTCACCGCGACTATGAACGATGCAAGACCTTGCCGTGGCACGAGAAATACACAGTGAGACAGTTATGGGATGCATATAGTCCTAGTCCGGGTAGACATGCGACACACTTCTTTGACTGGAAGACCAGCGATGAGATCGCTTGGAAGGAAAAGTACAAGATATGGATGAAGTATGTCAAATACTTCTTTGATAACGGTGGAACCCTCATAGCGGGAAGCGATACAGCCTTCATCTATGCCCTATTCGGTTTCGCGCTCATCAGAGAACTTGAGTTATTCCAAGAAGCAGGCATACACCCTATTGATGTACTGAAAATAGCCACCACAAACGCCCAGAAAACACTTGGCAACGAGGAGCTGGCTGGAGGTATCAGACAAGGAGCACCAGCAGACCTAGCGATCATTGATGGTAACCCACTTGATAACTTCAAAGTGATGTACGGCACAGGAGTCACACGATATGCCGAAGATGGGTTATCCATGACTCGTGGCGGTGGAGTTCGCTGGACAATTAAGAATGGAATAGTCTTTGACTGCAAGGAACTCTTGGCTGATATCGAGGAGTATGTCAAGTCTCAGGGACCGAAAAATCCCTAGTTCTTTATTTCATCTGCTACTAGGTAGCCTACTCCAGATTTTTTCACACGTACATTAACAAAGCTACCTAACGGGGCATCTGTTTTCACCGCGATAGCCTTGTAGACATAGTTGCGCCCCACCTTTGTACCACGTTTCCCATGCTCAGTGACGAGTATATCGCCCTCCCAGCCAATCCAGCGTTTCCCAACATCAACGGCGATCTCTTTCCAGAGCTTGGTCATCATTCTTGAACGCTCCTTTGTTTCTCGTCCATGGAGTCTTCCGGGCATCTTGGCTGCGTCTGTACCGGGACGTTCCCAGAACCGGTTGATGTTAAGAACATCGGGTCTAAGCCACTTGATAAGGTCCAGTGAGTCTTGGAACTGTTCAGGGGTCTCACCGGGGAAACCGCAGATGATGTCTGTGCTTATGCCTATCTCGGGTATGGCTTCCCTTAGCCTGTTTACTACGTCTTTGAATTCTTGGACCGTGTATCTTCGGCGCATGGCTTGGAGTATTTGATCGTTACCTGCTTGTATTGGGATGTGGATGAACTTGTAGAGCTTTGGGCTCTTCATGGACTCGATCATATCGTCCATTATCTTTGAGAAGCTGTTGGGGGTAGTCATTCCGACGCGTACCCTGAAATCACCCTCAAGTGCAGTGATTCTATCAAGTAGCTCTGGGAGCAAGACTCCGTTATCATTGTATGTGGCGGTATCCTCTGCGGTTACCCATACTTCTCGGCAGCCTTCACTGATAGCTATGGCTGTGTCTTGTACAATTTTTTCAGCTGGAAAACTGTAAAGGTGTCCACGCGCAAATTTTACAATGCAGTAACTGCAGTTACCGAGGCAACCTGTGCTGATGGGTGCTATGTGTATGAGCGGGTTTTCTCGTACTCTTGGTAGGCAGGTTCTGTCTGTTGCTTCTCCATCGATGTAGATGACTTGTTCTCCGCTTAGTGTTTGGTTTACTGCTTCTGTGATATTCTCAAGGTCATCTGGTCCGACTAGGCTCGCTGATGGTACGAGTTTCTTGACTTGCTGGGTCATGCTTTTTGGCATGCAGCCTGCTACGATGAGGGGTTTTCCAGATGCTTCTAGTTGGCGTAGTTCTTTGCTGACTTTTTGTTCTGTTGGTGTTTTGACGACACATGTTAGGATTATGTTGATGTCTGCTTCTTCTGGGGTGTCTACTAAAGTATGCCCGTTTTCTGTTAGAGCGCCTCGTGCTATCTCTGCGTCTGCTTTGTTGGCGCTGCAGCCATAGGATTTTACGTGTACGTTTGGCATCTGGGTTCCTTCTTTGGGTGTGTTTGGTTGTTTTTAAACGGTGTGGGGAGGGTTTGTATTTAAACGGTTTTTCGGTTTTTGTGTTTTGGTTTCGGGGTGGTTGAAAGTTTTTATAAATTAGTGTTAGTTTTCTGCGTATTTGTGATTGTTTTTTTGGTGTTATTTTTAGTGTTTATTTGATTGTTTTTTGCTCTTTTTTTGTATTGATGTTTTGGTTTTGACTTGGGTTCATACACCGAAGTTACTCTCATGTGATGAGAGTGTTGTAAAGTTACTCTAAGATATTGAGGATAATTAATATGTTTAATACAACCCAGCATGTCAAGCTATTGGGAGATGTTATTAGAAATATCATATATTACAAGCTCAACGCCGATGCACACACCTAAATGAGACAATACAGGTTTGTGCATGACATTATATGTCGGGCAGATATTGGGGGAGTAATAAGAGACATGGTATTAGTAGAAAGGGCGCTCAACTGGGCGCGAACCGACCTCGTAGGCGAGACAAAAAGAATCATTCTTGGTGAACCAAAACCAGTTCTTGACTTAACTGGACTAGTCAAGGGGGTAATGGCACTGGAAAACCTAGGACTATATGAAATGGAAGCAGATGTTGGAAGATCAACCACAAAAATCGACCTAGGAATCGAGCTCTACGATATGGAAAACTGGGATTAGACACCCAGTACCCTTCTTTTCTTTCTAAAATTCTTACTAAACCACTCAGTGATACGAGTATATGTTCCACCCACACTTGTACGTCCAAGCCGTATCGCCTTAATTACATCATCCTTGCTCGGGGAATCAGTCTCAACCACCGTAAAAGACCGCCCGATTGTCTCAGGAATATGAGAGTCACTCCCCCCAGTCATTGGTAATCCCAATTCCTCAGCTAGCCGTCTGTTTTTTCCACAAATATAATCATAGGGAATCTGGGCACTGTTCGATACTTCGATGGCGTCGAACCCCGCTTCACGAACCTCGTTTATCTTTACCCAGCTTTTTGGCAACCCATAGGGGTGTGCCAGTATTGCTGTGGCTCCTTGATCGTGAATATGTTCAACGGTCTCAGCCATACTAAGATAAGGGGTCACTAGTTCCGTTGGGTCGAATGCAAGTATGTGAACACCTTTTGCTGAGACTTCAAGCGCGGGTATCAGTGTGAGTTCTCCTGCTTTTTCTATTGCCTCTGTGTGTCCTTTGATTGTATCATGGTCTGCGAGAGCGTATCCGTTGAAGTCTTGTTCTTGGAGGCGTTGGTGTATGGTGTCTATTGTGTTGAAGCTGTCCGGTGAATATGTGCTGTGTATGTGGAGGTCTAGGCGTAGCTTCAACGTGTTTCATCCCTGAATATGCTTGGTAGAATATAGTTTTGATGAAGCTAGACTAGCTTCATGTAATCAGTCTCGAACTGTTTCCTGAGTTGCTTCTTCTCTTTTTCGTCTATGAAACTGGTCTCGATAGAGTCCAACCCTATATTGTTTAGCTCCTCTGCTGTGAACCCAAGCTCCCTGTGAAGCATCAGATACTCAGTGTTCATATC
>JAHLLU010000062.1 GCA_020444005.1 archaeon | reverse complement strand
CCTATTCATACCAAGGAAGCGTTGTCAAACCCAGAGCTAGTGAAAAAGATCAACCAACTCGGCAGAACCTACGTTGATGAACTCTACAAGGAACTAACACCAGAACGATTCATGCATTACAGTCGGAGATTCACAGACCACGTTGGATTAGCCACAAAAAGAATCCGTGGCATCTTCAAACAGATGGACCACGAAAACATCACATTCACAATGGCGAATTTTGGAGAAGTAGCCTTCACAGTCCAACACAAGGAAAAAGCAGAGGAAACAGTAAAAGTTCTTGAAGCCCTTAACGAGAAACCAGTACTTTGTCATGTGGATGAAAATGGAACCAAATTACTATAGCCAAGGCTAGCTTGATGAAGTGAAATCAAGAAATTGTATTTGTTTAGAGTCTTGACGGGATTAGCAGCTCAGTGATGTAGTGAGTCATGTGAACTGGTCTTGGAACCTTTCTGCTCATCTCTAGGAAGTGATCAAAACTGTTTGCTTCAAACACCCAAACATAGTTCCATTTGGCGTTCATACTCCCAAAGAGACCTTCATGTTCTACACCTGTCTCGATGCAGCTTTTCTGCATCTTCTTGTCATGCTCTTTTAGCTCCTTGCGAGTGCCTTTCCAGTCGAAGTATAGTAGGATTTTCATCCTTCGGTCCACCCTAGGTTCCCTAGGCGCCATATATTCTTATCGCTCCCTTTTACGGTTACCCGACAGTCAATATGAGTTTTGTCCCCGGATCACAAGTAATATTAGCAAAGTTGATCCAATTTTCTAGCTGTTAGTGAATATTATGACTAGCCCTTTTGATAAACCAACCATCGAGAGCCGGCTCAGTGTACGAGGCGTAAAATGGCACCGCGACTCACCAGACATCATACCCCTCTGGCTCGCAGACCAAGACTACCCCATATGCCCCGAGTTAAAACAGGCTCTACGTGAAGCAGTTGAGGAAGAGTTCACCGTCTACGCATCAGATCTACCCGCAAGGGAAGCTATGAAGGCGAAGATCAAACGTTACAACAAAATCGACGTCCCTGTAGACCAGATCATGCTTACACAGGGAGTAATCCCCGGAATGTGGCTTGCAGCCATGCACGCATGTAGACCCGGCGACGAGATGATAGTAACCGACCCCATGTATTTCCCGTTCTTTACCATCGCAGACGTGACACAAGTCAGGAAAGTCTACTGGAAACTCAAGCTGGACGAGGGATACAAGTTCGATATTGACAGACTCAACGAACTCATCACACCCAAAACTAAGCTAATCAACGTATGCAACCCCCACAACCCAGCAGGCAGAGTAATGACTAAAGAAGAGCTCAAGGGAATAGCAGACATCGCCGTAGACAACCAGATCTATGTCATGGTTGACGAGCTATGGGAAGACATTCTGAACGACGGTAGAAAACATATCAGCTTAGCCTCTCTGAACCCAGAGATAGCTGATCTAACCCTAACAAGCTGGGGATTCAGCAAGACATGGAGCGTACCCGGACTCCAAGCAGGATACCTCGCATGCACAAACAAAACCATGTTCGAGAGTATACAAGCAATAGGTCAGGGAATACTCAGAGGCACCAACAACTTCAGCAAAGCAATCGCACCTGTAATCTGCAGCGGAAAAGCAGACTACTGGGTAAAAGACCTCAACAAGTACCTACAGGAAGTCAGGGACCTAGTGGTGAAACGGCTGAACGAGATGGGAGACTTTACTATTCCACATCTTGAAGGAACCTATCTGATGTTCCCCAAGTTCAACTACGGACTAACCAGCTTCGAGTTGAACAAAGTGTTGATGAATGAAGCCAAGGTAAGCTTCAATCAAGGAGCCGTTTTCGGGCCAGAAGGCGAGGGACACATGAGAATCTTGACAGCAACAAGCAAAAAGATCATGAATGAGGCGCTTGACAGGATCGAGAGCATCATCCCAACCCTTGAAAAAATGAAGTAAACCTTCTCCCTTTTTCTATTCTTCCATTTCTTCTTCGGTCTCATATTTGAACTGCATCTCATAGAGCTGCTTGTATAAGCCGTCTAGTTTGATTAGCTCATCATGACTCCCTTTTTCGGCTATCTTACCTTCGTGGAGTACGATAATCATGTCCGCGTTGCGTACAGTGCTGAGTCTGTGGGCGATGATGATGCTTGTACGGTTCTTGAATATCTTATCCAAAGCCTGCTGAATGATTAACTCCGTGTACGCATCGATACTACTGGTGGCTTCATCCATTATCAATATCCTTGGATCAGCTAACAGCGCCCTAGCGAGGCTGATTAACTGACGCTGACCAACGCTGAGCCTGCCTCCACGCTCTCTTACCTCTGTCTGGTAGCCTTCTGGAAGTTTCATGATGAACTCGTGGGCTCCAACGGTCTCTGCTACCTCGATTATCTCTTCATCCGTGGCATCCAAGTCGCCGTATCTGATGTTATCCATGATGGTGCCACTGAATAGGAAGTTGTCTTGAAGTACTACTGCCATCTGTTTTCTCAGACTAGCGAGTTTAATGTCCCGTAGATCATAGCCGTCAACAAGCACAGAGCCCTGTTTGGGGTCATAGAACCTGTAGAGGAGGTTGATCATTGTGGTTTTTCCTACCCCTGTGGGTCCAACGAGAGCTACCGTGGTGTTTGGCTTGATCTCTAGGTTAACGTCCATGAGGACGGGAGTATCATCCTCGTACCTGAAGCTCATGTCCCGGTATTCGATATGTCCCTCGATGGGTGGAATCTCAACCGCATCTGGTTTATCCATGATTCCCTTAGGTGTATCCATGATATCGAAGATGCGTTCAGCCGCAGCTAAGGCGCTCTGGACGCTGTTCCAGAAACCGCTTAGGTCTTGTATGGGCATGAAGAACCTGCTTAGGTAGCTCATGAACCCGAAGAGCAAGCCGACGCTGAGGGTTCCGTTCATAACCGCTGTGCCTCCAAAGTAAAGCACTAGGAAGTTGCCGATGGCTGTGAATACGCTGACGGCTGGCCAGAAGGCGCTCATGACTTGTCCTGCTTGGACGTTTGCCTGCATATTGCTCTGGTTGACTTGCTGGAACTCTCTTCGGGTCTCGCCTTCTCTACTATAGCTCTGTATCTCTTTCATGCCGCTGACGCTTTCCTCCATCTTGGCTGAGACACTTGCGATGGTTTTACGGGTCTCCCTGTAGACTTTGCGTACTCTTCTTCCCCAGATGTAGAGGAATAGGGCCATCAACGGTATGACGCTGAATGTTATTAGGCTCAGCCTTAGGTCCATCCAGATCATTATCCCGATGATGCCGATTAGAGTGAGTATATCTGATATGACGCTGGCTACGCCGCTTGTGATGAGTTCAGTGATCTTGTCCACGTCATTTATGACACGACTCACGATGCTACCAACCTCTTCCTTAGCGTAATAGTCCAGGCTCAGAACCTGTAGATGCTTGAACATATCCATACGCATGTTGAGCTCAAGCCGTGACCCCAACCAGTTGATGAAGTACTCTCGTGCTAACTGTGTCACAAAGGATAACAGGTAAACAGCAATGAACCCTGCTCCAAGCAGATACAGTCCCCGTGTATCCATCTGTTTGATGTAGGTGTCGATGGCGAGGCTGTACATGTAGGGTGGCAGTAGGTTGATTATAGTTGATGCGATGATTGAGACAACGAGTATGGTCATCTCTCTTTTCTGGCTGGTGATGTAGCTTATCATGCGCCGGAATAGCACCATGTCTGGCACCGAGCGCTCGTAGTCTTCTGTGGCTCCGAAGCGTGCCATTCTGTGACCCATTAGATTGTGCCTCCTGTAGCTCCAGTGATCTGGGTCTCATAGAGCCGTCTGTATATCCCATTCTGCGTCATCAACGTTTCATGGGTACCTTCTTCATGTATCTCGCCGTCCTCTAAGACGATGATATAGTCAGCTTTCTTGATGCTGCTGAGACGCTGGGTGATGATGAAGGTAGTTCTGTTCTCCAATAACTCGTCTAACGCCTGCTGTATCTCGTACTCGGTCTGGGTGTCCACGCTGCTGGTGCTGTCGTCCAGTATCAGTATCTTGGGGTTCTTGAGCAAAGCCCTTGCTATGGCTACTCGTTGCTTCTGTCCACCACTGAGAGTTACTCCTCTCTCCCCTACTTTTGTATCATATCTGTCAGGCAATCCGTCAATAAACTCGTGTATCTTGGCTTGACGCGCCGCTTCCTCTATTTCTTGGTCTGTGGCTTTTTTGACGCCATATGCTATGTTTTCCTTGAGGGTTGTGCTGAATATGAATGGGTCTTGTCTGACGATGCCGATGTGGCTTCTTAGGTTCTTGATCTTTAGGTCTCTGATGTCCACGCCGTCAAGCTTGATACAGCCCTTGGTGACATCATAGAACCTTGGGATCAGGTTGATTATGCTGCTTTTACCGCTTCCAGTTGCTCCGAGGATGGCGACAGTCTGACCCGGGTTTACCACCAAGTCGATGTCCTTGAGAACCATGTTTTCACCATCGTAGCTGAACCATACATCCTCAAACTTGATGTGTCCAACGACTAATTGCATTTCCTCCGCGTCAGGCTTATCATGAACATCAATCTCTGCATCAATTATCTCAAAGACACGCTCCGCGGCTGCTTGGGCTCTTACGAACATGCCTGTCATGAAGCCAAGCATACGTACTGGACCCATGAGTCTAGCTATGTAGAAGTAGAACGCGATGAGGCTACCGAGGCTGATGGCTCCTTGAATCACCAAGGTGCCACCATACATGATGACGATAACAATTCCTACCCCGCTGATGAGACCAACAAGGGGTCTGAACTTTGCTCTTAGCTTCGCCATCCTGATGTTGATATCAAAATACTTCATGAGCTCAGCCCAGAACTTTTCCTCCTCATACTTTTCCCGGCTGAAGCCCCTGACTACCCTGAGTCCACTTAGATTTTCCTGTAGAACTGCGGTGATCTCGCCGTTTTGTTCCCTTACTTCTCCCCACATGGGGCGGATTCTACTGCTGAAGTTGAGTGTAGTGTATAGTAGGAAGGGTAAGATGATGATTGAGACACCTGTTAAGCGAAAATTGATGGAGACCATGCTGTAAATGACCAGTATCAGCAATAACCCGTTGCTTAACGCGAGTCTGAAACCAAAGTTGAAGAACCTACCCAGCATGTTGATGTCTCCCGTTGCCCTAGCCATCAATTGTCCTGTTCTTTGTTGGTCGTAGAAACTGAAACTCTGCTCCAGTAAGCTCTCATAGAGGTCGTCGCGTATCTCAAAGCCTGCACGTTGACTAATGATCTCCAACGTGTAACGCTGCGTGTAACTGAGTCCGCCCTCTAGTAAGGCGAATATAATAAGACTCAGGCTAAACACCGTCAGCATTGCCTGATTGTACTCGATACCACCTGATGCACTATACCAGTTTGCTACGGGGATCATCATCTGGTTTACAAAACCCTCAATACCCGTTGCCTCCGGTATGGGTTCACCGGCTGCGATATATCCAACAGCGTCCACGATGTTACCGATTATTGCTGGTGAGAGAACCGAGAAAAACACCGTTAAAACAATTACAACTATGATTGCTTTTGTTTCCCAGTACTTTGTGATGTACCCGAAGAGCCGCTTGAATGTACTTAGGCCGCTCTTCTTCTGTTTACTGGACATCCCATGTGCTCCCACTGTACTTGTTCATGATCTCCCTGAGTTCGGCTATCGCTGCCTCGTACTCTGGGCTGCTCATGAGTTGTACATGTGAAATTATGTGGGCGATACTGCGCTGTGTATAGCGTCCAATATCCCCATCGTTAATCTTTCTGCTAACCCTTTCCTCAAAACCCCGTTTGTTATACAGATGGAGCTTCAACAACAACTGTTTTACCCGTTGTTTTTCATTCACGGGTATCTCGACTCCATACATACCTAGAGCTTTAACGAGGTTGTCCAAGTATTCCATTGTATATGCCGAGTAATCGGGGTCTTCCTCCAGTGCCTCTGTTACCCTGTAGCTTACGTGGAAGTCCTCACTCACCGACAAATAGTAAGGCTGTATCATGTTTCGTACCTGTTCTTCCCTCGTAACCGTGATCAAACCAGCGTCCAACAGTGTATTCAGGTGGTGGACTATGCTGCTGTGGTTTTTATCGAGTTTCTTGGCGAGATCGGTGGCGCTCATCTCTTCGTGGCTGAGTATCCTCAGAATTTTTCTACGTGTCTCGTCTGCGAGGAGTTTCCCTACTTCTGGGTCAGTGATGATCTGCACCTTGGGCCGCAATTGTATCGCTACAATAGGTTGTAGTGTAATAGATAAGCCTGTCTAATGAAAACTAAAATGAAAAAAATTCAGCTACTTCTTGCGGCTGAGATAGCGCATCCTCTGACCAGCGCTGGTCTTACCCCGGAAAGCGCGTCCACGGATGGGCTTGTTCACCATCTTGGGCTTCTCGACCTTGATATCAAGGTTCTTGGCGTCCTTAAGGAACTCTTTGAGTGTTTCCACGTTCTCCTCGTGGCTTGTACCCCTGCGGGTATCAACTGGGATACCTAGGCTCTGTGCCTTTACGGCTGAGAGCTCGACTTCCTTTAGCTCTGCTAAGCTGAAACCCTTGCCCTCACGGACACGGTCGCCAGATTCTACAATAGGTGTGATAAAGCGTACCATATTGATCACCTGTAGCTCTTCTGTTTCCTGCGGCGTGCGCCTGGTCCACCGAATTTCTTGGACTCTTTACGGCGTGCGTCACCGGCTAGCATGGTTCTGTCGTACTCATGGTATTTACTCCTGAGTCTCTTACTGCGTGTGAACTTTACCATTCCCTGTGCGATGCCCATACGGGCTGCCTCGGCTTGGCTCATGAAGCCTCCGCCGTTTGTGTTGATGCTGATATCTACGCGGTCCTTGTAGTCTCCCGCTAGCATGTATGGTTCCAGAATCTTCTCACGTGCTAGATATGGCTCTACTAGGTGGATTGGTACATTGTTGACCCTGATCCTGCCCTTGCCCTCGGAGACGACAACCCTTGCCTTGCTGGTCTTGCGTTTACCGGTTGCCAGCACGCTCTTCTTCTTACTTGTTGACAATACTAATTCACTTCTTCCAGCCGATATTCTCGGCGATCTCTCCAACGGTCACGAACCTGCGGTTCAGGTTGCTGCTATGGTATTTCTCCATCTTCTCCAGCTCGGCTCCAGATAGTTCGTCTGGGACCCCGATGTGAACCTTGAGTCTCTTGAAGGCTTCTCTGCCGTGAGCTTTGCGGTAGGGCAGCATACCTCTGATGGTTCTCCTGACGATCCTGTGTGGCTGGCGGAAATGAACTGGTCCTTTCTCGTGTCCACCCACGTTTAGGAACTCTTTCTCCTTGTTGATAACCATCTTTTTCTTGCCCGATACGACCATTTTCTCGGCGTTAACGATATCAATAGTTTCCCCTGCTAGAAGCCTCTTGGCTACTATACTTGACATTCTGCCTAGTATGAGGCCGTCCCCGTCTATGACTGTTCTAGTGCTCATGTTTTTCATCCTTTTTATGGCTAGAGTCGCCTAATGCACCCCACTGAACCACATTTATGGCTATAAAGGTTTTCCAACTATTGACGCTACTAGCCACATTTGTATGGTCGCATCTAGGTGAGACAACCAGTGTACCCTTCTTTGTCTAGAAACCTTTATACTTGATCCTAGTACAGTGGGTGTCTGTGGAAGTGAAATGAGGGAGTATATTCACTAGAGGCGTTTGTATTCATCTCTAGTCAGATTACTTTATCTCAGCGACAATATACCACGATTTCTAAGAAACAACCACTTCTAGTGGGTTCTAGGATAACAAAAACAGGAGACACCAGATTTGACTAAAGTAAAATTCGCGATACCCAAGGGTCACCTTGGAGACCAGACACTAAAGATACTTGAAAGAGCAGGCTACAGGATAACAGGACATGACCGTACCTACAGACCGGGGATAAACGACCCCGAGATAGAGTTGAAGGTACTACGTCCACAGGAGATTCCTACTTATGTCAGTGAGGGTGTTCAGGATGTTGGTATCAGTGGAAGAGACTGGGTTGCTGAGAACAAAGCAGATGTCGAGACACTACTCGACTTGGAGTACGCAAAGGTAAGACTGGTTATTGCCGTATCTAAGATATGGAGTAACGTAAACAGCCTATCAGACTTAATCAGAAAAAGCATTGATGAGGGCTCTACGCTAAGGATTAGCACAGAGTACCTTAACGCAGCAAAGGAGTACATCAAACAAGACCCAGCTTACAAAGAGGAATACGGAGACAAGGAGCCAGTAGTCATCACCCCTTGGTGGAGAATAGGCGAGAACGAGCGAGTCGCTATCTATCTAAGCTTTGGGGCAACCGAAGCAAAGCCACCGGAGGACGCTGATGCAATCGTAGAGGTTATCGAGACTGGTACAAGTCTACAGCAGAATGGTTTGAAGGTCATCGAGGAGGTTATGCGCACCAGCGCGTTGCTGATCGCTAACAAACAGGCGCTTATTGATCCTGAGAAGAAGGAGAAGATACTGGATATATTGACGTTGCTGAGGGGTGCTGTTGATGGAGCAAAGAAGCTGCACATCTTCGCTAACGTGAAAAAATCCAATCTTGATGAGTTACTTGCTCAGTTGCCAGCTTTGAAGCGACCCACTATCAGCGATCTTAGTGACCCTGAGTGGTGTGCCATCAACACAGTAATTGACAAGGACGAGTTCATACAGATACTGCCGACGCTGAGGACGCTTGCCCAGGGCTTGGTACTCTATGAGCCTCGTCAGGTTCTCCCCCTCGAAGAGATAGTCTTGGAGAATGGGAAATGAGGCAGATAACAGATCCAGATGAGGTTCTTGAGGGGCGTTGGCCAAACGTCTCGGCATCAGACCGTGAATTGTTGGATTATGTGAAGCCCATCGTTGATGATGTGGCTGAGCGTGGAGACCAAGCAGTAACCGAGTACACTGAAAAGTTCGATAAAGTCAGACTAGAATCCTTCAAGGTAACACAGGAGGAGATACAAGAAGCCTACAAACTTGTCTCCCAAAGCGAGGTTCAGGCACTCAGGGAATCAAGAAGACGGCTTGAACTCGTAGAGTCACAGAG
>JAHLLU010000061.1 GCA_020444005.1 archaeon | reverse complement strand
CTTCTTGAAGAAACAGATAGTGTCTGCCTTGCAGCCTTCAGCGCAATTCTGCCATTAACAAGTGCTATGACAAGGGAGGTAACTGAGCCGTGGGACTATATGGATAAGATCGTTTACTATAGTTGTCCTGACTCTGAGCGTCCAGTGATCTTTAAGGTTGAACGAATAGAGGTGGATCAGGGAGAATACACTCCGCCTTACCCTAATCCTTAGCTTTGGGTTTGAACTGAGCTAGATATTTTTGGATGAGCTCGGGTTGTCGGAGAACAAGCTCTGTGTTCACATAGATATTTTGAGTGTAGAGTTCACCCAGTTTTTCGTGTAACTCGTCAAAGGTTTCCTGCCACTTGTACCCCTGTTTCAACGCGTTCTCGCATTGTGGGTTACAGGGGAAGAAATAGCCAGTATAATAGACATGAGTATCTACCTCAGTCTCCTTCACTTGCTCTACAAGTTGCTGTGCAGCCCTAGCCTCCACGTTTACGTTGTTTTTTCGGTCCTCTGCATATTGTTTGACGCAGCATTCAGGATATCCCAGTTCTGCGCCCAGTTTCAGAAGCCACTTGAAATCAAATTCCTCGGGATACGCAAACCTGATGCTGTTTACGTTTTCACCCGGTTTGCGTTGAACCTTTCTCCTTATCTTCTCGCGTTCACGCATGAGTTTGTTGATTTTTCCGCCCGTTTTTCTTTCCTTATAGAAATATAACTCGTGGACGGTTGGACGAACCTTGATTTGATTGGTTCTTAGTTCCATTTGTTTCGCCCAATCATAATGAATTCGGTACTCATCAGAGTCCTCCACTATGGTCTCAAACTGTTTCTCTAGAAGCTTCTTTAATGTCTGAACCGCCATGGCGCGGGCACGTAAATCCCGTATTTGTTGAAGCTGTGTCATTTGAGGTTGAACGATTTCATCTATTTGTTGACCCATCTGGAGTCCACTTGGGAACTCTGCTGGGATCGTGATCTGGCTTGCTGGGCGTAGATTAAGACTTGTAGCTAGATATGCCTCAAGTTTTGCTTTTGGCGAGATATTTTTCTCTTCAAGGAACGCCTCTACTTTGCTTTGCTCCATGGCTTTCATCTAACCTTGTGTTCTCTCTGGTTAAACGTGTTTTGAAAAAGAATTGTAAAAGAAAAGGGGTTGTGTTACATCGGTATCAGTTTCAGTACTTGTAGGAAGTACTGCGCTCTACCTGTCAACATCGTGAACCTGAACAGTACGGTGTTACCGAAGTAGGCTCCAAGTCCTACCATGATGAACAGACGTCCTATTCTAGTCGGCGCCTTGAGTGCTCCGCTGTGCTCGAATGTTAACATGAAGTACATGATGCTGCAGACTAATCCTACAGCCACGTAAAGGTAGTTGAACCAATCGATCATAGCGCCTCCTGTTGGAGCCGTGATGGTGTCGATAATCGCGTCCTGCAAGTTGGGCTTGATAGTTCCACGGATGCCTAGACCGAAGCCTGCGCCTACCAGTAATGCTACTGGGTACCGGCTAAGCCATCTATATTCTGGAATTAGCATCGTGAACATCAAGAGTCCAAGTACCAAGGGTACTATCATCAGGATGTTTCCCTGTAGCATGGGCGTGATACACATTCTCATAACGTTACTGAAGTTGGTGATTATTGTAATCGCCAAAGTAACGCCGATGAACATATGCTCAGCAGCTCGATAGGCAACGTTTTCCTTGTACAGCGGATAGCTGTAAATCATTAGCATCAAGAACCATCCGACCCAAAGGCCGATTACGTCCAGGGTTGCTGTTGGATATGCCATTACTCTTTGCCTCCTAGTTTTTCGGTAATTGTACCGAGGTTTCCTATTATGATTGCTATTACTAGTAGCAAGTGGCTTACGCTAATGCTGTCCATTGCAGTTGTTGCTTCTCCAAGTTCTCCAATGAGTAGTTCTAGCTCTGCACCGCCTCGTGAACCAACGCTTACGCCGAAGAAGTTACCTGCCTGCCATCTTGGTAGGTCGGTTGAACCGTTCATTGCGATTCCGACTTCTGCTAGTTTTGTTCCGTAGGGGCCTTGCCACTGGGTCATGAAGTGACCACCGTAGTCGCCTGTGTCTGAGGAAAGCACGCCATCGATACTATGTACGTCCTCAACGCCATCCATCATTGGAATTTCACTTATTGGAGTTCCAAAGTGGTCTTGTGGGAAGACGCTTGCGATGTCTGAAGCTAACTGGGCAACTACTGATTCACCACCAGTGAAGTAGCCTAGGAAGACATAGTCAACGCCATATTCCTTTGTAGCGAAATCTTCTCTGCAGGTATCCTGTAGCTTGTTGTAAGTTAACTCAACGTCATAGTGGGGGCCGATGAATATTATCTTGGCTCCCTCTCTGAACAGTGCTTTTGTACAAACTGTAACAGCTGGATGACACTCTGACCATGCGCTTACGCCATAGCCAAAGTTGATTATCCATACTTCTCCCTCATCGACTTGGTCGCCAGTCATCCCGTCATAGAGATCTTGTGTGTTTGGCGCGATTGTGATGGGGAAACCAATTGGGCTTAGGAATGGAACCATGAGAGCGATGAAGAGTATCCAATAGAATACTCTGCGATCGATATCGGCTAGTTTACTGAGTGCGCTCATTTTACTCGCCGCCTCCCGCGTAGAATCCACGCTCTTTACCCAGTAGTGCTCTAAAGCCATATGCAATCAGGCCTAATGCGCCTACAATTGCGAATGTCCTCATTCCTGGTACTTGTCCAGTGAACTGGAACCAGTTACCAATAGTAGCAAAACCGATCCATATTGCCTCACCAACTGGTGCGTTCTTGAGCATGACGAAGCAGCCTGCAATTAGCATGAGGGCTGCGTCTATGTTTCTTGCTCTGAATGCACGATAAGCTGCTGAGAAAATATAGAAACCGGTAATTGGGTACAATGTGGCACCTAGTGGCGTATAGATGTAGTTAAACATCCAGTTGTAAATCCCGTTGGTTGTCTGTACACCTGTCATGATGTAACCTGCGAATCCAGTAAGAAGCATTACCGCGAAAAACCCGAGTAGTAATCCACTGAATTGCCAGTCTCTACCCTTCTTTGATACTCTTGCGCTGTGCGAGATTAGCAGCCTTGCGGCTCCTAGACCGAGAGAGATGTTAAAGATAATAACAGCCCATGTTCGGATTGTCTCAGCCCAGACCTGAGTATCTGCGAAGAAGAAGTATTCAACTAGCATTAAGATGGTAACTATTCCTGTTAACGCGTATACGGCTTCTTGTTTCAATACATTCGACATTTTTCATCACATTCCTAACAGGTCAGCAATTATTGTTATGTTGAGTGCACCTAGTATGAAGCCAATACCTGTAATTGCTACCAAGACAACTTTCATGAAGTCCTCTCCTTTGATGGAACCAAGCATATCACGGTTCTGGCTGATAGCCGCACCTGCAGCGAAAAGCTCCTCTGCTAGCAGCATGTAGTCACATGTTGCTACGAGGAAAGGCATCTGGTGGGTGTTGTTTGTTCCACCGATCTGCATCGCTCCAATGTGGTTACCCGCTTCACCAAGGACTACAGCTTCGTAGTAGAAGCCACCGACCAATATGTTTGACGCAGGCTCATATCTCTGCATGTAGCCTAAAGTCGCGCTTAGGTAAGGTGACTGCTCTGAGATGAAAGTAATCTGATCTGGGTCGAACTCCTCGGGCTTACCTTCACGGAGATAAGCTGTTCTCATCGTTTCCTCGATAAGGGGTAGTGCGTCTGGTAGTGGTACAATCGCTTGAAGATGTACACCAGCCTTGACACATTCCTCTGTTACATACTCGAGGACGCTGATAGCGGCAAGAATCTGTGGCCCTTGCGATGAGTTGTTCAATGCACCAGATATACCTGGAGTCCATAGAACTGGGCGACCCATCTCGGCTGCTCTTCCTACGGCTTCAGGTATGGCTTGTAGTGCTGGCATTGCTCTGATAGTATATTGTTCGTCTTTGTTAATCGACATGAAGTAGTACATTAGGACGAAGAAGATAACCATCAAAATGAAGCTCATCAACCGTCCTTCTACTATAATTGCCATTGTTTTTCCTTCCGTTTATTTTAGCCTATTCACCGTGAAGACCTATAATAATCGCTATTGCAACATACGGGCTACTCACGATGAAGGATAGACTTAATTCAGTATAATTGCTAAGTATATATAATACTTTTTTCAAATATAGCCATTTTTATGACATTTTTAGGTCTCTAGATCATGTTTTTTGTAGGATAGAGCTTAAAAAAGGAGAAATAAAGGCTAAAATTGTTTTTATGTATGGTGTTTAATGATATTCTTGTTTTTTGAGATTAACTTGTTTATTGCATGTTTATTACAATATCTCGAGAATTATCAATCAATATACTAAAAGGGAAGGTATCTCCTCCACCCCTTTTTCTCTTCCGTAACTACTTCCTCATCTTCCTTGTTACTAGGCTCTTCTTTTGTTTCCTTCTCATCTTCAATGCCGTTAACAGCCATATCTTCTAGTCGCTGAATAAGCTTCTCAACATTCTCATCTCTCTCGAAAACACGCATTGCTTTATCACCCTTCATCATCAGGTTGTCGCCTAAAATGGGCAACATAGGCGAGATGAATATCTGACCCATGCTTGAACCATATCTACTAATGGGTTTCAGGCTTTCAAGAAACATGATCCCAGCTGTTTCTAAACCGTATTTATAGAACTCGCGTGCGATCCACTCGATGATTTCTTCCTCTTCTTCTTGTGTTATTTCTTCGTCCCAAAACATGGCACTCACGAGTTTGATCTATTCTAATTGGTGGCGGATTTAAGAACTTGCCTGAAGCTTTCTTTTTCGTTCATTTATCCTCATTTGGATCAACATATAGCTACCTAGGACACCGCCAGCCAGTAAACAAACAAGCAGAATCAAGGAGAAGGTAATTGATGCATTTGGAGAAGTAAGCATCATGAATAAGGACCCAGCCCAAGAATACAAAGCTGACCGTAATGCAACGATCAACTGGTTACGTTCACTTCTTTTTGCTACTTGTTGGGATGAGATGAATCCAGCGACTACGATGGTAACCGCGGTGAAGTCAGCTAGAATGCTTGGACTTATTCTACTGGTGAAGCCACTGAACATCTGCAGGGACTGAAGCCATAGCCATATTATGCCATTGGCGAGTATTGCCCCAGCCATGTAGTCGTTGCTTGTAGGTTCTGTGGACGTGGTTGTTTCTGGTTCAGAGAAATCGACTTCTTCATCCTCTTCTTCGTCCAAGTTATCCCAGTTGTCTTCATCCATTAACGTAGCTATACGGTACCATGTTCTTAGGTTTATTCGTCGAGCTTAACTAGTAGAATAATCTAGTTTCAAGTATGACATCTATTATATCGCCCAAGGAGCATCTTGGGTTTTTAGTTGGCACCGATAAAAAACTGGCTGACTGGCCTGAGATAGTTGAATATTTCCAAAAAGTAGGCGAGGCTTCTCCACGAGTAATCGTTGAGGACCTTGGTGAAACAACTATGGGTAATCCGTTCCTTTTAGCCACGGTTTCCAGCCCAGAAAACATTGCTAATCTTGATGAGCTACGGATGATTCAGAGAAAGCTGAGCAACCCTGTCGAGCTTAGTGATGAGGAAGTCGCTGAGTTGATTGAGAAGGGTAAGACTGTGTGTATGATTAGCTGCAGTATTCACAGTACAGAGGTTGGCGGTAGCCAGATGAGCATGGAGCTTGTTTATGAGTTGGCTACAAGTGAATCCACTGAGGTTAAGGAGATTCTTGATAATGTGGTCTTCTTGCTTGTTCCTTCCTTGAACCCTGATGGGAACAGGATGGTTGTAGAGTGGTATGAGAAGTATCTGGGTACAAAATATGAGGGCAGTGGGCCTCCATTTGTTTACCACAAGTATGCTGGACATGATAATAACCGAGACTGGTACATGTTCACACTGAAAGAAACACAGCACACAATCACCAAAGTCCATAACGTATGGCACCCCCAGATAGTCTACGACATACACCAGATGGGAAAGACAGGCCCCAGATTCTATGTGCCTCCATTCATTGACCCAATGGAGCCCAATGTTGATCCGATACTACAGAGTGGAGTCAACTTCATGGGAATCAGCATGGCCGATGCCTTAGCAAGAGAGGGAAAAGGAGGTGTAGCGGTTCACTGGGTATTTGACGGCTGGACGCCTGCAAGGGCATATCAGCACTATCATGGTGGTATCAGGATTCTCTCTGAGGCTGCTTCCGTAGATATCGCGTCTCCAATTGAGTTAAGAAAAGACCAACTAGAGGGAAGACAGGGCTTCAACCCACATGAGGCTCGCTGGAACCATCCAATCCCTTGGGAGGGAGGACGATGGACCCTCAGAGACATAGTTGACTACGAGTTCACTGCAGCGATGGCGTGTCTCCAAACAGCGGCAAAGTTCAGAAAACGGTGGCTCAGGGGAACAGTTGAGATGGGTAGAAGAGCATTGAATCCAGTGAATGGTCCATATGGATTTGTTATCCCAGCTGCACAGCGTGACCCTGCGGCTATTACGGAGCTCGTCTGGGTTCTCAGGATGGGTGACGTCGATGTAGATAAGGCTGTGGAGCCTTTCACAGCAGACGGTGTAGAGTATCCTGCTGGAAGCTATTTCATCAGATATGCCCAACCATATGGACGATTCGCAAAAGCCCTTCTAGAGAAACAAGTCTATCCTGATCTCAGGGAATCACCGGATATGCCGCCAAAAGTACCTTATGATGTTACCGGACACACATTGAGTCTCCAACTGGGAGTAGAAGTAGTCGAAATCAAAGGCGAATTTGACGCAGCACTTGAGATAATTGATGTGCCAGAACTTGAACCGGGATACATCAGTGGAGAAGGAAAATACTATGTTCTTGACCCAACCCCCAACTATGCCGCGAAAGCAATAAACAGGCTTCTCGATGAAGATTATACTGTTTACAGAGCGATATTCGAGACCGAGCTTGATGAGGAGGTCATCAGCCCTGGAGCGTTTATCATCGAAGCAAAACCCGGGATAGGCAAACTGCTTGATGAACTAGCTGATTCTCTTGGCTTGGAGTTCATTGGAATAGAAGAGCCTAGTGATGAAATTTTTGAGATTGTAAAGCCAAAGATTGGCGTATACAGGGCTTGGCTTCCTAACGCTGATGAGGGGTGGCTCAGAATGGTTCTTGATGAGTATGGTTTCGATTATGTAAACCTCTACCCCGAGGATATCAGAGCAGGTGGCTTCCATGAGGAGATAGATGTCTTGATCGTGCCTGACCTGAATCGAGACATCATGATGGATGGCATGAAAGGACAAGGATGGATGGACACCACAAAATATGAGCCAAAATACACGCAGGGAATTGGGGAAACAGGAAACCGGGAGATATTATCCTTCCTTGATGCAGGCGGAACTGTAATCACCCTCAATAGGGCGAATGAGTACGCAGTCAAGGAGCTTTGGGCAGAAGCAGAGTTACCCCTGGAAGGACTTAGCGATAAGGAGTTCTACTGCCCGGGAAGCCTGCTCAGGGTGCTTGTTGATAACACGCATCCAGCGGGTTATGGGTTCGACCGTGAAGAGACCGTGATGTTCCTTCATAGTCCAGTGTTTAACGTGAAGAATGGTGACTCTGTGGCGTGGTATCCGGAGGCTGATCCTTTGATCAGTGGCTGGGTGCTTGGGGAGAAACATCTGCGTGGTCATTCTGCTGTTGCTGAGATTCCTGCTGGTAATGGTGTGATTATCATGATTGGTTTCCCGCCTCATTTCAGGAACCAGAACAGGGCGACTTTCAAGTTCCTCTTTAATAGTATCTATTATGGAGCAGCTTAATTTCCCTATTTTTTTCTGGAAAAGCTCTTATCATATATACAGTATAAGCAGTTATTCAAACTCTTTGAGGCATTATATGACAGAAGAAAAACCAGAGGATATTATGGCAGTCCCGGAGAAGGATAAAAAAACCTTCAGGATGGGACTCATACTCTTCACAGTTTACATAATAGGCTACTTCCTATTCACAATCGCTGGCACATTCAACAAGAACATACTCATGACGCGTGTTCTAGGATTGAATGTAGGCATTGTGGGTGGGATGCTTATCATCGTATCCGCGATAATCATCGCCGTGTATTACAACTGGTACGCCGGTCAGGTGGAGACGGGGGTGAACTAGATGGAGTACACGTTCCAGCCAATAGCTGTAGCATTGTTCCTAGTAATCACGGCGATAACCCTAGGCATCAGCTTCTGGGCAGCCAAACAAGTCAAGACTGCTAGCCACTACTTTGTGGCTGGCGGAGGCGTCAAATGGCTAGTAAATGGCATTGCATTTGCTGGTGACTATCTTTCCGCGGCTTCGTTCCTTGGAATAGCTGGTATGATAGCGTTTTTCGGGTTCGATGGGTTCCTGTATAGTATCGGTTTCCTCGCAGGATGGATCGTAGCCCTATTGATCGTCGCTGAGCCCTTGAGACGATGCGGCAAGTACACTTTCTGTGACGCTCTGCTCTTCAGACTCGAAGATAAAGGAGTAAGACTAGCAGGTGCAGTAAGCACACTAATTGTAAGCCTATTCTATTTGATCCCCCAGATTGTTGGCGCAGGGTCAATCGTCCAGCCGTTGCTTGGGCTAAGCTACGAGGTGGGGGTCGTACTAGTTGGTGCGCTTGTTATCACCATTGTTGCGACAGCAGGAATGGTCTCAACTACATATGTTCAGTTCATCAAGGGGTTCCTCTTGTTGATAGCGGCTGTCGCATTAACAGGAGGAGTGCTTTGGGCTACTGGGCTTGGGCCGGTAGATTTTATCTCAAACATATTGGATAATCCAGCTCTAACGACTCCGAGTGGAGTTATGGATGGAAACGCGTTCCTAGCTCCGGGGATAAAATTCAAGAACCCACTGGATTTCCTGAGTCTAGCACTTGCATTAATACTGGGAACCGCTGCTTTGCCACATGTGTTGATCAGGTACTATACGGTGCCTACTCCCGCGGATGCAAGACGATCAACAGTGATCGCTATTGCGGCAATCGGGGTATTCTACATTTTAACGCTGTTCCTCGGATTGGGTGCTATGCATTTCATGACAG
>JAHLLU010000060.1 GCA_020444005.1 archaeon | reverse complement strand
TGGTAACTGGTAGCTTCACAATCAAGGGCATCTACGCCTACGGTAAACCCTTAGCAATGGTGCTACCCCTAGCCTTGGTGGCTCTCATGTTCGTCTTGGTTATCGAGATGAAGAAGAGCCCATACGACGTATCCGGCAGCGGGCACGCCCACCAAGAGCTAGTCAGGGGAGTATTCACAGAGTTCAGCGGCTACACGATGGCGCTGATAGAGCTAGGTCACTGGACCAAGCTTGCAACCACCCTGATGATATTCAGCCTATTCTGGGCGCCAAACCCAGTAATCGGTGCAGTCATCAGCCTCGCCATGTTCTTCATCGCGTTGGTGGTTGACAACATCTATCCACGGTTGACTTGGCAGAAGATGCTCAGGACCACTTGGACAACTGGGTTCATCCTAGTATTGGTGAACCTAGCTGTTCTCGTCTTTGGAGGTATAATCTAAGATGTCACTAATACAACAAGCCCGACTCAAGAGCCTCTGGGTAATGCACTACGACGCCGGCAGCTGTAACGGCTGCGACATCGAGATACTAGCAGCACTAACACCCAAGTTCGACGTCGAGAGATTCGGAATCGTAAACATAGGAGACCCCAAACAAGCAGACGTACTACTGGTTACAGGAGCAGTAAACCACAGAAACAAGGAAGTACTGAAAAACCTCTACGACCAGATGCCCGCACCAAAGATGGTTATAGCCATCGGAACCTGTGCATGCACCGGAGGAGTATTCCATAACTGCCCCAACGTGCTCGGAGGCATTGACAACGTCATCCCAGTAGATGTATATGTACCGGGATGCGCGGCTCGACCAGAGCAGATAATCGATGCAGTAGTACTCGCATTGAACAAGCTTTCAGGAGCTGTCAAAGTGGAGGAGGACTCAGAATGATAGTCGAAATAACAAAAACACCTGACCAAGCATACGACACAACGGTAACCATGGACACTCTAATCTCTGCAGTGGAAGCCATGAAGGAGAAAGGTGCACGGTTCCTAACAATAACAGCCGAAGACATCAGTGAAACCAACGCAGAGGTACTCTACCACTTTGAGGTAGAAGACCACGTCGAAAACATACACTTAATCACGAAAAAAGATGAGCCAATCAAGAGCATAACAGGAGTCTACTTAGCAGCATTCATAGCTGAGAACGAGGCACAAGACCTCTTCAAACTAAAATTCAGCGACCTGGCCGTAGATCTCGGAGGCAAGATGCTCAAAAACGCATCAAGCCCTTCAACGCTGTTAAAACCAGCGGTTGGGCCACAGCCCCCCATCATGAGGAAGCTTGGACCATGCCGCGAGGAGTGCCCAGCAATGGTCAACATCCCCAAATACATCAGGGAAGTCGAAAACGATGACCCAGAGGCAGCGTACAACACAATAATCGACAGGGCTCCAATCCCAGCCATATTGGGAAGAGTCTGTTTCGCCCCATGCCAAGAGGGTTGTAGACAGCAGCTTGAAGCAAAACACATACAGATCAGGCTATTGAAGCGCGTCGCAGCTGACGGCTTTATGGAACAGAATGGAGGCCTACAAAGAGAGGTCACATGCAAGGCGCCTTCAGGTAAGAAGGTGGCGATAGTCGGCGGTGGACCCGCAGGCGTAGCCGCAGCTTACTATCTAGGAATGCAAGGTCACAAGGCAGTGGTCTATGAGAAAGGCGCTATGCTAGGTGGAGCTATGGCTTGGGGTATCCCCAAGTACAGGCTTCCCAAGGACCTGATGAACGAGGAGCTAATGGCTCGTCTAAACGAGGTAGGCGCAGAGGTAAAACTGGAGACAGCAGTTGAGGACTTGAACACACTGATGTCTGAAGGATATGACGCAGCGTTCCTCGGAATAGGCGCAGACCAATGTAACAGTCTCAGATGTGAGGGCGAGGACAGCGAGGGAGTAATCAGCTTCATCGATTTCTTGACAGCCGTAAATCTCAGAAACGAGACACCAGAAATTGGCAGCCGAGTAATAGTCATAGGCGGTGGTAACAGCGCAATGGACGCTGCTCGTACCGCAGTACGCCTAGGAGCGGACGAAGTAACCCTGTTCTACAGAAGAACAGAGGGCGAGATGCCTGCAAGCCTTCACGAGGTTCATGGAGCCATGGAGGAAGGAGTCAACTTTGACTTCCTGAGCAGCCAGATAAAGATCATCCCCGGAAAACCATTGAAGATCAACTTCCAGGCGATGATACCCGGCGAGCCAGATGAATCAGGCAGAAGACGCCCCATGCCCATGGAGGGAAGAGGTGTCACAGTTGAGGCAGACACAATAATCTCAGCCATCGGTTACCGTGGACTCGTGCCAGCAGGCATGGGTGTCGAGGTAAACCGTTGGGGACAGATCGAGACAGATGAAGACCTCAAGACAAGCCGAGACAACGTATGGGCAGGCGGAGACGCGGTCTACGGACCAACAAGCGTTATCGCAGCGCTACGTGACGGCAGAATCGCCGCGAGCAGCATCGACAAGTACCTTGGAGGAGAGGGCTTGAGTGACGCTACACCAGATATGTCCGAGTTCGTGGCGCGTCCAGTTGACAAGGAGGCTCTTATGGAGGCTCCACAGGCTGCAATACCTGAACTGGACCCAGATGAACGAATCAAAGGCTTCGATGAAGTCGAGCTAGTGCTGGAGAAATGCACAGCGACTTGTGAGGCTGGAAGATGCTGGAGGTGCGACTGGAATGAGTAATGAACCTAAACTAACAGTGATACCCTTCGGTCCACAGCACCCCGTACTACCGGAGCCAGTACAGCTCCAGTTCTACGTGGATGAGGAAAAGATCGTTGACGTACTACCTAACATAGGGTACATACACAGGGGCATCGAGCGTGCTGCTGAGCTAAACGACTACCGGAGAAACCTATACTTATGTGAAAGAATCTGTGGAATCTGCAACATCATACACGGACAGACCTACGCAGGTCTAATCGAGAAGATGACAGATACCGAGATACCTATCAGGGCAAAGTACCTGAGAACCATCTGGGCGGAGATAGCAAGGCTCCAGAGCCACCTGCTCTGGATAGGCTTGTTCGCTGAGGCGGTGGGTTTCGAGAGCCTTTTCATGAAAGTATGGAGAGACCGTGAACTCGTCTTGGAGCTAACAGAGGCAACCAACGGACACAGAATCCACATGGGAACCACTGTAATCGGTGGAGTCACCAAGGACATGGATGAAGCATTGATCAGCCGATACCAGAAGGACATGGACAAGCTGAAGAAAGAGATGGATGACTGGGCACATGTATTCAGAAAAGACCCAGCGTTCCTAAGCAAGACCGTGAACAAAGGTATACTACCAAAGAAAGACGCAGTCCACAGCGGAGCAGTCGGACCCGTAATCAGAGCCTCAGGAATCCCACAGGACATGAGGAACAATGGCTACGAGGCATACGGCGAACTGGACTTTGAGCCAGTAGTCTATGATAACTGCGACGTACAGGGCAGGGTCTTGGTAAGGCTAGATGAATGCTACCAGAGTGTTGATCTAATCAAGAAAGCTTTGAACCAGCTACCCGAGGGACCAATCGCCGTCAAGAATGAAAAGTTCCCAGATGGCGAAGCCATCTACAGAACAGAGCAACCACGTGGAGAAGTCTTCTACTACGCAAAGGGTAATAACACAATACACTTGGAGCGCGTCAGAATCAGGACACCTACACTACCAAACATCCCACCACTACTCGGTATGCTAGTCGGACACGACGTAGCAGATATCCCAGCGATAGTACACAGCATCGACCCATGTATGAGCTGCACTGAGCGTATCACCGACATCAAGGAGGTCGCCTAAGATGCCCAGCTTCCTAGGTAATATCATTGAGAATCTCTTCGGTAAACCCGCCACAGTGAAGTATCCCTTCGAGAAACCCGAGCCAGTGCCCGGTACACGTGGGGAGCTAAACTTCAACATGGCGAAATGTGACCAGTGTCAGGACTGTGAAAGGACTTGTCCAAGCGCAGCTATCACGGTTTACCCCGAGGAGAAACGGATCGAGTGGAACAGCTTCCAGTGCATCTACTGTCACGCATGTGTCAGAGCATGTATGCATGAAGCTATCGAGCCATTGATCAACGTCGAGGCACCAGACTACAAAAAGCGTGTCAAAAGTTTCGAGGCATAGCCTCCCCCAATTTTATTTGTATTCTTCTTTATAGACGCTATCTTCCATCATATCCAGCCTTGCTTCTAGTCGAGCCAAGCTGCGTTCAATATTCATCAAACCATCCTTGAGTCCATCAGCTATCTCCATAAGACTAATGCTCATTTCCAGTGGAAGATCTTCTGTTATCTTGTAAAGTTCATTCTGGCTTTTCTTGATGAGTATTACGTTGCTTATCCGGTGTATACCTTCGATCTGGGCGTCAAAGCTCTCAAGCTGTTTTTTTGCCTCATCTATTAGAGCGCGGTAATCGCTGTGTTTAAGGTCATCCCAAGGGGTATCCGACGTGCTAGAACACCAATTAGTTTTCACCTAGCTTATTATTTAGGATTTTTCCGCCTAGAACCCTGTTTTTTAGCGATTTTTTCCACAGCATCGGCTTGGCTTGATAACTTTGTATATCTGTTAGAATAATACTTGGCTAAGCTTTTTTCTATTATACGCGGGGATTGTATTTGATGCAGGGCTTAACAAGGGTCAAGTTCAGTAACCTCGACAAACTACTCTACCCAGAATTACAGCTGTCTAAGGCTGATATTATAGAGTATTACATTAAGGCAGCCCCAAAGATGCTACACCTTCTCAGAGACAGAACTCTGGTACGCACAAGATACCCTGATGGAATAAAGGGGGAAGGATTCTACGAGAAGGATATACCAGGGGGAGCCCCAGACTGGGTGCAGACGTTCACAAAGTACAGCGCATCCGTAGACAAAGATACCGACTATGTGGTATGCAACGACTTGGATACACTCATCTGGCTAGCTAACCTAGCAGCGCTTGAACTACACATTCCCCTATCTAAGATTCAGGCTGTGGCTGAACCTGATCTCTTACTGTTTGATGTTGACCCAGAGCCCCCAGCTGGGCTTAACGAAGCAGTGCAGACTGCATTGGTTCTACGCGAGTACCTTGAATCTCTGGGACTAGCCAGCTTCGTCAAGACATCAGGCAAGAAAGGACTCCACGTTGTAATCCCCCTAGTTTCGGGAATCAGCTTCAAAGAGACAAGCTCCTTTGTACATGCCGTAGCCATCGAACTAGCAAGAAAACACGACTTCATAGTCTCAGAAAGAAGTCAGACGAACATACCCGGAACAGTATTACTCGATTATCCCCAGAACAGCGAGAGAGGCACAATGATCGCACCCTACAGCCTCAGAGCAACAAGGGAAGCCACTGTCAGCACTACCCTTGAATGGAGCGAATTACCGACTCTGCGTCCATATGATTGGAACATCTTCAACGTAAATACACGAAAGAAAGCGCCTTGGAAAAAACTCTTTGATGAGCGACACAAGCTACCAGTTTAACTAATTTTATAGAGATATGATCGCCCCTTCTTCCCGTTGCGGGAGACGACATCCATTTTGTAGAGGCAGTAAAGCATCTTCTGACTGGCTCTAATTCTGAGTTTTGCTTCTTTGGCGAGAATTCGAGACGTAAACTCAGTTGGTAGTGATTCTGGTAATAGTCGCCTAAAGTCCTCTGGGGATGTGAATAAATGGCGTTCTCTTAACTCAAGCATCTTTTTATCGTGAATACTCCAACGGCGTCTTCTCCAGCTACCCTTACCATCATCAATCCAGTACTCCTCAAGATCAACCAAGACGACCTCAAGCTCAAAATTCGAGTTACTAAGAAGCTTAGGCATATAGACAAGCTCATTGAAGATGTCCTCTACCCTTCCACGTTTAGGACTCTTCCTTCGGCTCACTTGTTTTCCATTTTTATCCAGTCGTACGATCCATTTCTGATACGCGATGGGGTGAACAAGCCTTACCCTGTGTTCCCCTGCTAGATCTCTGAGCTTTTTCCTTATACTGCTAAAGCTACGTGTCTGAATCTCAATAAGCAGATCACCCCTAATAACATCAACACGATAATCCCCGAGGGTTGACTCTATCTCACCGGTCTCCCTTGCGTAGACTTCTTTTAGTTGCTCGTGGAGGGTCTGCTCAGTCACAAGGACACTATGGTTTGTCTTGGCTTATTATTCGCTCGCATAATCGTTAAGATTCACCACGCCCTAAACAGAATGAGGTGTCCAACATTGAGCAACCTATCCGCTGAGCCCAGTAGTAGAAGCATCTGGAGTGGCAGAATAAGCATCGGACTTGTTAACGTACCAGTCAAACTCTACACTATGATCAAAGACCAGAGCTTCAGCTTCAAATTCGTACGCAAAGAAGACGCTTGTCCACTGAAATATGAACGCGTCTGCACGTTCGATCAAGAAGTCGTGCCATGGAGCGATGTAGGACGAGCAATTGAGGTTCGTAAAGGCGAGTTTGTAGTCTTCGATAAGGAGGAGTTGGATGCCCTAAGACCAGACTCAAACAAGAAGATCAACATCGACAAATTCATACCCATCAGTCAAGTAGACCGCATACTCTATGAGAAAAGCTACATACTTGCACCCGACAAGAGCAGCGACACCTATAGTCTATTGTTAAAGGCGTTCAAAGAGAAAGATATGGCTGGGATTGGTAAATTCACTCTCCGAACAAAGGAATACCCGGTACTAGTCTATCCATATAGGGACGCTTTGATACTTACCACCCTGAAGTATGGTGACGAGGTGGTTGACCCAAAGAACGTCAAAGACCTCCAAGACCTGCAGGAGCCGACAAAGGACGAACTAGAACTAGCTTTGAAGATCATCGACAACCTAACAGGTGACTTTGATATCACCGAGTATCATGACACCTACAGTGAGAAAGTAGAGGAGCTTCTTGCTAAGAAGATGAAAGGTGAAACCATCACCGTCGAGGAGCCAAAAACAGAAGAAGTCAAGGATATCATGACTGCACTCCAAGAGACCTTAGCACAGTTGCAGAAACAATGAACACCTATCGACCTATGATGGCTCGTACTGCAGAGAAACCATTCAACGACCCAAGCTGGCTCTATGAAGTGAAATGGGATGGCATCAGAGCCATCGCCTACGTGGGTGAACAAATTAGCATACGGACACGCAACAATAAAGAACTCATTACAAAGTTCCCTGAGCTAAACGAGCTGACAGACTTAACGCACAATGTGGTTCTAGACGGTGAGATCGTGATTCTCACTGATAGGTTACCAGACTTTCAAGCAGTCGCCTCAAGAAATCAAGCAAGTAACCCGAGGGATATTCAGGCTGGAGCCGCTGAGCGCCCAGCTACCTACATTGTTTTTGATATATTGGAGGCTGAGGGAGTGAGTTTAATTGATCACCCGCTTCATGAGCGCATCGAGATACTCAAGAAACACCTGAAACCCGGAAGACACGTAGTTCAGAGTGACCCGATTCAAGAACATGGCATAGAATACTACCAAGCAGCGATCCAGAAAAACCTAGAAGGAATCATAGCCAAAAGACGGGACAGCACATATCAACCCGGAGTAAGAAGCCCAGACTGGCTCAAGATCAAACAAGTAAAAACCTGTGACTGCGTCGTATTCGGTTATACCCCCGGCACAGGCAACCGTGAGGGTAGCTTTGGTGCACTGCTCCTAGGATTGTATGATGAGGGAACACCGGTCTACGTTGGACGTGTAGGCACTGGTTTCAGTGACTCAGACTTGAGTAGTATTTTGGCTCAGCTTGAAGAAATCAAAGTAACTACTCCTTGGTTCGATGAACCAGATATACCAAAAAACAGTTCATGGGTAGCGCCGAAACTAGTCGCCCAAATAGGCTACCAAGACGTAACACAAGACCAGCGGCTCAGAGCTCCACGTTTCCAAGGGTTCCGAGACGACAAACCTGCACCTCTATGCAGTATAACCCAGATACGACCACAGCTTCTTGAGGAATACTACGCGAAACGAGACTTTAACGAGACCAATGAGCCCATGGGAGGAGCAAATACAGGAACAGGAAACAGTTATCTAATCCAGAAACACGAAGCCACGAGATTACATTATGATCTCAGGCTTGAACGAGATGGGGTCTTGGTAAGCTGGGCAGTACCAAAAGGGCTTCCCGAAGAACCTGGAGACCGAAGATTAGCTATACAAACAGAAGACCATCCATTGGAGTATGGTGGCTTTGAGGGCACAATACCACGTGGGCAATATGGCGCTGGGCAGGTTGAGATATGGGATCGAGGCTTCTATGTTCCGGTTCGATGGCAGCCTGATAAGATAGAGGTGGTGATCGCCGGTGAACGTATCAATGGACGTTATGAGCTTGTTCGTTTCGACAAGGCTGGGGAGAAAGAGTGGCTCATATTCAAGAAAAGTGATTAAACACGCCACGCAAGACTCAATAATATGATATACCTCGGCGCCATGGGGTGGAGCTACAAGTTCTGGCCAATATACGGTGAAGCACCAAGCAGCGAATACCTAGCACATTATGCTGAGCACTTCAACAGCGTAGAAGTCAACAGTACTTTCTACAGGATACCCCGAAAAACAAGCGTCGAGAACTGGAGAAACCAAACACCAGACGAGTTTAGGTTCAGCCTCAAAATACCAAGAAGCATCAGTCACAGCAAAGACCTAGAATATGATATAGAAAAACTGGACGCCTTCCTAGATCACATCAAGCCTTTCGGTGAGAAACTTGGACCACTACTACTCCAACTACCATCGAAACTCTCTCCAGATCACATTGATCAACTTGATCTCGTTCTCACACAGCTCAAAAAACACCGTACAGTCGTGGAGTTCAGACAAATGGACTGGTTTACAGATACTATATATGACTTACTGAGAGAACATAATGCTGCGTTGGTCTATGTTGAGCATCCGTGGCAGCCAACAGCCATGGTTGAGACCGCTGACTTTACTTATATTCGCCTTGAGGGTGATCGCCGTAAGGTTGATGGTGAAAAGGGAGTAGTTGAGGTTGATAGGTCGGAGGATAATAATCGCTGGGCTCAGCAGATAAAGAACACAGCTAAAGACACCTATCTATATGTAAGCAAGTACTACTCCGGGTACCCGCCTAACGACATACAAATGATATCTTCTAGA
>JAHLLU010000059.1 GCA_020444005.1 archaeon | reverse complement strand
TCGCGACCAGTATCAGCATCCACACCCACAATATAGCCATCAGGTTTGTCCATCTCCACCCCAATATAGACCACATCATTGTACAGCGTAGGACTGGAACCGATATAGCTGCCAAGTCTGTTTTCCCAAACCTTTCTTCCTGAATCAATATCAACGGCGTAAATCCAGCCATCATAAGCACCGATATACACTACTCCACGACTCGGGTCAACACACGGAGACCCATGAATCCCATTCCTACTACGACGAGTATAGAAACTCCACTCCACCTCACCAGACTCACGGTCAACAGCCACCAAGGCACCAGTATCCAAACCAACAAAAACCGTGTCCCGGTAAACCGCTGGTGAACTCTTTGACGCAGCATACTCCCCATGGTTCAGGCGCTCGGTTCTCCACTCAAGCACAAGTCCTGCGTCTACCACACAGTCTTCCGGTGCTAATCCTAGGTGGGTTATATTCAATCTGTACATGTTCCAGTTTTGACTGGGTTCTATCATGGCGTCATTGTAGATGACAACCATGGGATCAGGGGTGTAAACCATCGAGACGCCGATAACAGCAACCAGTAAGAATACAGTTGCTCCGTAGATTATTGTCCAATCCCCGGTTTTCATTGCAGATACTCAAATAATCCACCATATAACACCTGCCAAACTAACCTACATCCGATGTCAATAAATTATAAACAAACAAACCCTAACATATCCTAGATTGACCGAGGAAAACCCACGCCAATTCAACACAATAAACGAATGGCACAACTGGCTTGACGCGAATCACCAGACAGCGAACTTGCTCTGGGTTATTATACAGAAAAAAGCATCAAAGAAACAGGGCATCAGATATGAGGAAGCTGTACTTGAGGCAGTCTCCTATGGTTGGATTGATGGGCAGATGAAACGCATTGACGATGACGAGTTCATGCAGCGGTTTACCCCTAGACGCCCCGGGAGTATATGGAGCAAGAGCAATAAGAAACGCGTAGAACGGCTCATCAAGGAAGGGCGAATGTCACCTGTTGGGTTGAAGAAGGTGGAGGAAGCCAAACAAAACGGTGAATGGGAAAAAGCCTACTCAAGCAGGGAGCCAGTGGAGATGCCTGAAGACCTCAAAACGGCACTTAGAGTGGTCCCAGATGCGTTGAAAAACTTTACAGCGTTTCCGCCGTCGGCTCGTTTTATGTATATTCACTGGATAAATGAGGCAAAACGAGAAGATACCAGAGTGAGACGAATTCACACTGTTGCTGTGCGGTCAATGCAAAACAAGAAGCCGGGTATTGATCTCAGGGTTATTAATCCCTGATGGCTTCAAGAAAACTCTGCAACGCTCGTAGCAGTGGCTCTGATGGTCTTGTGAGGAACTCATGTGGAGCATCACGTAGAACAACGTGGTAAGCTTCTGGTAGCGTATCTAGGGCATTTTCGACTTCTTGCTCGCTGAGCATACCGTGTTCTGCTTGAAGTATTAGCACTGGGCATTTGATGTGCTTTATGTGTTCCATTGGGTGATATCCGTGGAAGTGGTTTCCCGGTGAATCAAGGTCCAATCCATTATCGATGATGCTTCTCAGCAGGTTTGGGTCCAGTTTACTCAGGCTTTTCGCCCGGTACATTCCATAGGTTGGATTGAAGCCATCAGGGTCAGCCTCCTTAAGCGCCTTGTATATGTTCTGCGTGGTCTTCTGCTCCTCGATGACCTTGATTAATCCACCAAACGCACTCCTCATTCTATCAGATGGAACCGGCTCCTTGAGACTGCTATCACCGAGAATCAAGCCTCGTACAAGGTCAGGGTACTCCGCTGCTATCTTTGTGGCTACTCTTCCACCTAGGCTGTGTCCAAAGAGAACAGCTGGTTCAACTACTGCATGTCTGAGGAAATGAACCGTGTCTTCAACATAGTAGCCGAATCCGTATTCCTCTGTGTGCATTGATGAGCCATGTCCTCTGAAATCTGGTGCATAGACTTTCCACCGCGTGGATAACTCAGGGATAAGCAGCTGGAAGGCTTGCCACATGTTTGCTGTTCCGTGTAGAAGCACCAGTGGTGGTGCGTTTCCTTCTGTGCTGGCGTAGTTGAGTCGTGTCTCTCCTGCCTTGTGCCATCTCTCGGTTATCATGTGATATGCGTTGGTGAGGCGGGATTTAATGTTTCAGAGGGAACTCCTCAAGTATCTCGATCCTCGGATACTTTCCAGATATGGGTAGATGTGCTATCACAAGCTCCACGTTGTCCACCATCAATGTTCCTATACTTGTGTCACGTTCTTTCTCCAAGTATTGTATAAGCTCCTGATAGTCTTCAGTGCTCTTGTACTGGGTTATGCTCATGTGTGGGAGAAACCCTGGGTCATGAGTTAGTGATTTGAGCCTCAATTTTTCACGTAGATTCTTGTTGATCTCTCGCATTACTCCTCCATCGTGTCCTTCCACGCACACCACAGCCTTGAAGTTGTTCAGTCTCTCCAGTGTTATCTTAAAAGACTCGTATTGTTTGATGATTTTTCTAGCCTCATCAACCATCTGCTTTAACTCTGCTCGGGTAATCTCATCATCAGCAGCTGTCTTCTCTTCTACGAGAAAAAGCCCTGTCTCTTTGACCGTTAGGTGAAGATAGTCTAGTGGAAAGGGGTCTATGAATTTGTATTCTGCTAGTTTTTCTTGGACTATCTTTACCTGTTTTTTTATCTGCTGGTCGTTGATCTTGATGAGGAATGTAATGTACTTTGTTCTTCCCTTAGCCCAATCGTTATCAGTCCAGCTCTCTAGGATGAATGGAGATTGGTATCGTTGCTCCCAGATGGCATCGAACTCTTTGCTCTGGGACTCGTAGTCCAGTCGCATGAACCTATGTTGTGGGATTGGTTATCTATAGTTTGAGGTGCTTGATCTCCATATCATCAGGAGCACGATAGCTGAAACCATCATGCACAAGCTCCAACAACACATAATCTGGGTGATCCACCCGGTCAAAATATCCTCTTGCCCAATCAATAGCATCATAGACCCGTTTTTTGGCTGTTTTGTTGTCAACCTCGAATGCGTCTCCTGCGCCTCTGATGAATCCGTTTACCTTATCGCCATCAAGGCTCATATAGTACTCGAACCTTGGATTCACTCTCAGCTGCTGTAGCTTCTTTGCGTCTTTTCCGCCCCGTGCTCCTGTGATCATATAGAAGTGTTTGTCCATGTAGATGAGGCTCATGGGGCGGACTCTTGGCTGTTCTTTGTCTGATGTGGCGAACTGCACAACTTGCTGCTCCTTGAACCTGTTCATGATCTCGTCTATTAACTGCATGAAATCATTGGGTCCCTTGTTTTTGATAAGGGTTTCAACAAACCAGTACTGAGGTTCAAGAAACGATTCTGGGGTTATGATTAAATACGATCACATATTCCATAGCCGGTACCACGGGGAAACCACGTTGAACACGAGAAACGACAAACTATACCTCGGCTATCTAGCAAGCAGCCACTTCATAATCCACGTTTTCACCATGCTACTACCCGTACTATTGCTACCTTTTCAGGAAGAACTGGGCATCAGTCTCGTACAGCTAAGCCTCCTCTCATCCATCCCGCGACTCATCAATGTATTCATCTACATACCCACAGGCATCATCAGCGACCAGTACCCCGCCCAAACCCTCACAGCAAGCTATTTCGTCACATTACTGGGAGCACTCGTAATCCCATTGAGCAACGGGTTCTATACTCTGCTCGCTGGTTTCATTTTACTTTCCGTGGGGTCAACTCTGTATCATCCTCCAAGCCTAAAGATGGCGAGTAGCTTCGATACCTCAAAACTCAGCCTAGCGCTGGGAATCCACAACATAGGAAGCAACATCGGGTTCGCTGCTGGGCCACTTCTCTTGGGTATCTTTATGTCCCGTTGGGGGTGGCGCTATAGCTTCTATGTTTGGGCGGTATTGACGCTGATTATGGCTGTTTTCAGCATTGGTTATACTCGTAGGACCCTTGAGGGTGGCGAGAAACGTGAGTTAAACTTCCTCGGAGACATTAGAAGCATTATTTCACGTGATTTTCTCCTGGTTGTAGCGGTCTCTACGGTGATTGAGGCTATCTTTAACGTGTTGGTTACCTATGTGCCAGTTTATTTCACGATAGAGATTGGGTTAAGCTACAGTCTTACAAGCATTATATCTGGGCTTGGTCCGGTCGCTGGTATACTTGGTAGCGTTGTAGGTGGTTATGCTGGAGATCGTTATGGAAAGTATAGGATGGGTATACTGGTAAACGCGGTATTAGCTGTGTTCCTGTTTATTTTCCCATCTATGAGAACTCTTGTTACTGTCGTTGTTATCTATGCGCTGTATAGGCTTCTTCAGGCAGCGTTTATGCCTTTATTGAATAGTATGATAGCTAGTCACAGTAGCTTGGAGAATAGAAGCCTTGCTTATAGCTTCAATTTTGTGATGGTTAATTTGTTTGGCTCGCTTTCCACCACTGGTGCGAGTGTATTGATCGAGAATTACAGTACGCGGGTGATTTTCCCAGTTTGTATTGCCGCTATTTTACCTGTGTGTATCTTGATTTGGTTGCTCAGCAAGTATCCGGAGCATTAAGACATCGTATATTTAAACTGATGTAACCAAAGCATGTTCTGCCTGTTGACATAACTCATAAAGTGGGTTTCTAGTTACACCTTCATGCTGGTCTAAATGTACGCAAATTATGTCTTCAACTATTATGGATGGGTACAAATCATCATTAACCTCTGGGTTAACTGCTGGTTCATGTAACCATAACTCCTCTCATTTTTTTTACTAAAATCTTAATTCAACTGTTTTATAAAAATGGGAAAAGATTGATGATCTATATGTTCCACCAGAGGTGCATACAGGTCATCCTAAGCCACCATGCTGTGTAACCGAGATAGTCAAAGATTATGTACATTTTCTAGCCTTCCTTGATTTTTGTTACCAATGATTTGGCTTAACCGTTATGTCATAAGAAAATAGAGTTGCGGGTGACAGGATTAGATAAAGAGGTGCTTCATACGCTGACGATAATCCTCAAACGCTTCTCGACCTGAATCAGTAAGGCTCAATTTTGTTACTGGTTTCTTATCTTGGAACTCTTTCTCCACGTTAATGTAGCCAGCTTCCTCCAGTTTGCTCATATGGCTGCTAAGGTTACCAAAGGTTAGATTCAGTTGGTTCATGAGATAAAGAAAATCCGCGGTGTCTACAACATAGAGGTTAGCCATAATCAGCAGCCTGACCGGTTCATGTATCAGTCTATCAATCGACTTTACGTCAGGCAACTCATCACCTGGCTTACTCATTAGCTATGCCTCTTTTATCAACGGAGACTACTGGATATCTTTTTGTGAAATTACGAAGCCTGATGATTCCAGCCACAATGAATACCCCGCTTAAAAAGAGTAAATGTAGTTGTGGTCCCAGTTGGGGGTCGGTAAAGTCAAGTAATGAAAAACCTAACCCAGATATTAACCCTATAGCGATATAGACTAGGTTCACCTTGTCGCCTGTCCGCTCATAGTTATAGTAGAGTCCGCCGAAGAGAATCAACCCAACGAGCGCCGGTATCCATCTGTAAACAAGAACTCCTGTAACCTTTCCATAGATAAGCGAGATGAAGACAATCAAAGCCAACATGATGACACCCATAAACATGAGAATTCCAAGCCCAACATCTTTTGCCTCCTCATCTGGGAGCTTCAGGTAGCCTATTCTTGGATATGTGACGCGTTTTCTATAAGCCTCGATGATTGTTCTCATGAAGACAACGTATAATCCTAGAAAGGGTGTGAATGAGGCTGTTCCTGAGAATGATGTGCTGGAGACGAATAGTATTGCTCCCATGAGTAGCTCCATCATGCCGTCCTCGTTGAGGAGTTTGTGGGCTTTTTTCTCCATGTCTTTGAGGTTGATCTTGTCGGTCATTGTTTTTCTATGATCACTTTGTGATATTTAAACACTTTGCGCCACAAAGTATGTTTTGTAGCTAACCATTTTAAACCAAGGCTCCCCTCATGAAACTATGAACATATTCGACGCACTAGCCAACAACTTCTGGGTAATCTTCCTATTCTTCAGCCTCATATACCCAAGACTCCAACAAGGAATGCTCCAAAACGCACGAGAAAACGCCTTGAAGAGTCTGGGACGAAAACGAGGCACCAACGTAATCACACTAATCCACAGACAAGAGACACTAAGCCTATTCGGATTACCGCTCGCACGCTACATCGACATAGATGACAGCGAGGAACTCCTCAGAATAATCAGACTCACACCAGATGACCAACCCATAGACCTCATAGTACACACACCCGGAGGAATAGCGCTAGCAGCCACACAGATCGCATTCGCCTTGAAAGCACACAAAGGCAAAACCACTGTATTGGTTCCCCACTACGCCATGAGCGGTGGCACATTGATCGCATTAGCGGCTGATGAGATACTCATGGACCCCCATGCTGTACTTGGGCCAGTAGACCCCCAGATTGGAACACAGACCATGACCTATGCTGCAACAAGCATTGTCAGGGTGGTAGAGACCAAGACAAGGGATGAGATCGATGATCAGACACTTTACTTGGCTGAGGAAGCACGGAAAGCCATAGACCAGATGAAGGATACAGTTAGACAGCTTCTGGTTGGTAAATTTGAGGAGGATCAGATCGATGAGGTTATTGAGAATCTTGTTAGCGGCAAGTATACACATGATTTCCCGATAACAGCAGAAGCTACTTGTGAACTCCTTGGACGCTGTGCATTAACTGAGCTTCCACGTGAGGTCTATCAGCTTATGGATTACTATAAGATGGATAAGCCACAGCGAAAAGGTATCGAGTACGTACCTCTTCCAAGACCAGGCCGTAATGCCCCTAAACGGGGTTAATATTTTCTATATCCTACACATCATTCTCTTGTCAGCTATGTTGAACGATAAACAACTCAGGGAACTCATCACAGAGCACAAACTAGTAACCAACTACATCGACCTTGATACTCAACTACAGCCAAGCGGCTTCGACCTCAGCCTAGAATCAATAGAAGCCTACCAAAGCGGAGGCGCAGTAGACTTCAGCAACAAGGAACGAGTCATCGCAGATACCAAGCCACTAACACCAGACAAGGAAGGCTGGTATAACCTAGAGCAAGGGGTCTACAAGGTGGTCTATAATGAGGTGGTGAAGATGCCCCTTGATGTAGCTGCTATAGCAAGAACCCGTTCAACGCTTCTACGTAATGGAGCTGAGGTTGGTACAGCTGTCTGGGACCCTGGGTATGAGGGAAGAAGCAGCAGTATGCTGATTGTACATAATCCTGATGGTTTGAGGCTAAAGAAGGATGCAAGGGTTGCCCAGTTGATTTTCTTCCATACAGGCGAGGTATCACAGGGATATAATGGGGTTTACCAGCGGGAACGCATGAAATAGTCGCCTTTTTTTCGTAACCTATTTATTATAAGCTAGTTCTCAAGATGGCAACGGTGTAATACAGTGTCAAGCTTATTCAGATCACGGCTTGCAAAGGAGTTCGATGACAGAACAGCACGGTTCCACACAAGCGTAGTAGAAGACCTACGCATGTTCAACGAGGACATTGACGGAACCATGGCTCACGACATCATGCTCCATGAACAAGGCATTATGGAAGAAGAACCCCTGAAGAAGATTCTAGGGGCATTACAGGAAATCAAAGACGAGTGGAACAACGGCGAACTAGAGATAGGCGCCGAGTATGAGGATATCCACGAGTTTATCGAGGCAAGGGTAATAGAGAAGATCGGCATGGAGGCAGGCGGCGCCATGCACACTGGACGTAGCAGAAACGATCAAGTCATGGTTGACATGAAGATGGTCACCAAAAAGGAGATGCTTGCCATCGCCGAGAACGTCTTGAATCTCGTTAAGACCATGTGCGAGCTAGCCGATAAACACACAGAGACTCCAATGGTTTACTATACACATGGACAACCAGCAACAGTGGGAACCTTTGGTCACTACCTACTAGCCTATGTAGACCAGTACATGAGAGACTATCAACGTATCAAGGCATGTTACGACAGGGTTAACTACAATCCACTCGGTGCAGCAGCCATCGGAGGCACAAACTTCAGGATCAGCAGGCTCAGAACCAGCGAGCTACTGGGCTTCGACTACATACAGGAGAACAGTATGGACGCGGTGAGCAGCCGAGACTGGGCGATGGAGTGCACAAGCGTACTCAGTATACTCATGGCAAACATGAGCAGGATGGCAGCAGATTTCGTGATGTGGGCTGGAGCAGAGTTCCAGTACATCACAGTAGCAGACGAGTACAGCAGTAGCAGCAGCATCATGCCACAGAAGGTCAACCCAAGCACAGCAGAACTCATCAGAGGCAAATCCGCAGAGGTCTTCGGAACACTACAGGAGATCATGACCATGGTCAAGGGACTTCCCACAGGTTACTATCAGGACCTACAGCAGACAAAGATCGCCCTTTGGCGCGCATTTGATACAACAAGGACCAGCGTTGAGGTACTGAATGGCATCATTAGCACCCTCACAGTGAACGAGGACAAGATGATGGATCAGGTTAAGGGTAGCTTCATATTCGCTGTCCAGCTGGCAGAGACTCTCGCAGAGGACGAGGCGCTGAGCTTCCGTGAGGCATACAAGATCACAGCAGAAGTGGTCAAGAAGCTTGTCTCAGAGGATAGAACCCTTGAGGATCTACAGGCGGAAGAGGTTCAGAAGGTAGCCAAGGACTTGTTCGATAAGGATATCAAGGTGAGCAGCAGCATCGCCGAGAAGGTATCCAACCCCAAGAAGGCTTTGAGCAACCTTCGTAGCCCCGGTAGTCCACACCCAGCTGAGATCGGTATGGCTGTAGAGAACCGCCTTGAGCTACGTGAGCGTTACTGGAAGGAGCTTGATTTCTTGAAGATCAAGCTGGTTATCGCGGCTGATAACCTGAAAAACGCCCTAGCCAAGTACACTGCCTAATCTTCTTATTAGAGAGTTCATCTCTCCTATTTCTGAAACAGTTTGAAACGAATTCAAGTAGTCGCGGGTATATTACTAATTCTTGGAGTCACACTTGCCATCGAGTGGTATACAGAAACTCGTTACCCGGCACAGGATTTAGTGATGAAGGGTGTACCTGACATCGAGTTGGGTGAAAAACGTTC
>JAHLLU010000058.1 GCA_020444005.1 archaeon | reverse complement strand
TCTTTTTTACCAACACGTTTTTTGTCATTAAACACCCGTTACTCATACACTTTTTTACGTTAATCAAGACGCGATCTGGGCTGTTCTGGGGCTTCTTTACTTGAAATAATCTGCTTTCAGCCTTTTTCATAGTTACTCCCCTCCCCCCCCAAAATTTTAGTATGTAGATCAATGCTTGATCCTGTTTTTTCAGCATTTTTTCAGCATAAAATGAATATTCTGGATATGCTGCAGATACCTTATGAATGTATCATCTCGTGCATACAATAACGAGTTAGATCACTCCCTTGTCCTGACTTTCCTACGAGATCTCTACGCTGAGACCGGTGGATTAGAGAACTGGTTACCTACTCGTTTCGAGAATAATAGCCGCAGTATGGACCCGGGCGTACATCTATGGTTTTACGACGAGGCGCTTGTAGGGCTCGTTGTGCCTGATTCGCTTCTTCTCTATTATATCATGGTTCATCCACGATACGTAGGGCTTTACTCCGAGATGGTGACATGGTTAACAGACTATAGCCGGTCAAATTGGGAGGGTACATTGAAAATCATTGAGATGGATGGAGAAACAGAGAGAGAAAAAGTATTACAAGAATGTGGCTTTTCTCGTGATCGGGTTTCCGGTATATTCCGGGTTCGTGACTTGTCCTCTCCTATTCCAGATTTCAAGCTACCTGAAGGCTTCAGGATAAGGTCAGTGACTCCTGATGATTTTGATGAACTTGCGTTATGCATTAGACAAGTGTTCGGACACGGTGAATGGTTCAACCGAGAAATATTGGAGGAAAACGCATCCGCTTCCTTCTATCATCCTGACTTGGACCTTGTAGTGGTTGATGAGAATGGTAAGATTGTCTCGTTCTGCACTTTCAGGCTTGATCCGCCTACTGGTTTGACTGAACTGGAGCCTATGGGGACTCTTGCCGAGTACCGGAACAAGGGTCTTGGTCGTGCCTTGATCTGTGAGGGATTCAGGCGTCTCCAGAAATATGATCCTTCAATGTTGTTCATAGGTGAGGCAGCTAATACGCCTCCAGCTAACAGACTCTACGAGTTAACAGGGTTCACCGAGAGATACGATATGATCCGATGGGTGAAAGCCCTCTAACCCGTTTTGTCGTGTACGTTTTTGTATATGATTGGATAAAAAATAAGCCGTTTTACGGCCGCTTCACTGGTTTAGGACTCTATTTTTGCTGGGATGGGTAACCCCACCTCACCCCCTTTAGCTGCTGAACTCGTTTTCACCTATTTTGAGCACCCACTCGTCATCCATAATGACTGATGCATAGATGAAAGATAGGAAAGCTAACATGAACATCACGGACTCTAACAGATCCCCGGTGAACATCAACAGATAATATCCGTAGAAGAAAAACACGGAAGCAAGCAAAGTAAACCAAGGGGCTACACGTTTCAATAGATTCATCGCTGCACCCCATTTATGTGGCTCTTAGTAAGCCAGACACTCTTGTTCATGGATGTTTCTGTTTAATCATTTTTAATAAACACTTTTCGCGGAATTCAAGTTAAAACACGAATAAACAGGCTTGAAAAACTTCTTCAACACAATAACCCTTTGATAATCATGAGTTTCTCGAGCTACTTCCAAAACCAGCCTACTCCAGAAGAGATACAGAAACGGACACAAGGCTACAGCTCATGGATAGAGATCAACCTAGACCACATAGGATTCAACCTTGAACAAGCAAAAAAGATAGCTGGAGTTGAGATAATTCCCTGCCTGAAGAAGAACGCCTACGCTCATGGTATCGCACCAGTCACAGCATACCTGATGAGTAAAGGGGTCAAACGTGTCTTGGTTGCGAAGCTCTGGGAGGCTCGGGCTATACGAAACGCAGGATTAGACTGTGGGGTCATAAACATGGACCCAGTCTACACGGACGATCAGTACCGGTGGATAGCAGAGAATCACATCTCACAAGTATCTTACCACAGGGAAACAGCCGAGAAACTAAGCAAAGCCGCATCAGAGCTTGGGATAGATGTGTCTGTTTGGGTGAAAATTGATACCGGACTTGGTCGTGTAGGCGTCAGATGGAATGAGGCTGTGAACCTTATCGAGTATATGGCTCAGTTGCCTCACATCAAGATCGAGGGATTATTCAGCACACTGCTTGAGGATGATATGGACTTTGAGCAGATCAAACGCCTCAAAGAAGTAAAAGAAGAACTCACAGTCAAAGGCGTACAGGTATCGACACTGAGTATAGCTAGCAGCCACGGCATATTTCTCAGACCAGAAAGCAGCCTAGACGCTGTACGTCCCGGTGTAATGCTTTTTGGCTGGTACCCGATGCTGGAGGCACGAAGCACTGGTATCGAATTACGTCAAGCTCTTGCTTTGAAGGGGCGGCTTGAGCATGTGAAATGGGTTGACCAGGGTACTCCATTGACTTATGGGGGTGCGTTTGTGGCTCCAAGGCGTATGAAGGTAGGCACCATGCATCTCGGATACAGTGATGGCTATCTACGGCAGCTCAGCAAGAAAGGTATCGTGAATGTTCAAGGTAAGATTTGCCCAATCATTGGAGGTGTTAGCATAAACCACCTCATAATAGACCTATCAGACACACACGCCGAGACCGGTGACATCGTTGAAGTCATCAGCCTAACAGGGTCCAATGATGCTCACAGTTTATGCGAGATAGCTGATTTGGAGCCTTATCAGTTGGCTGTGTGGATGAGTCCCATTACTCCGAGAGTCTATTACATGGGTGGGAAACACGTAGCCCTAGTCGAGCCAGAGCTAGGTTAACCCACCTTTACTCTAACTTCTCCCATGGGTGAATTTTCCCAGATTTCATCAAAGAGGTCCTTACACCATTTATGTGCTCTAACATCCTTTGATTTGAAGGCTAAATAATCCAACTCACCATCAAGATTGGCGAAGGATAAAGCTCCTACCTCCTTCTCGTTGAACGCCATAAAAACAGGTACAATATCTGGTTCACGCTGCATGATCTTGCCTTCTTGTATCTTTTTCAAGACCTTCCCAAGCAGTTCATCGCCAATTCTCTTAGCGATATCCTCTGACAACTTCCACCCCTTGGGGCGCATCACCTTTATTTCGACGCCTCGGTCTACCGCGTCCGCCATGGGCTTGTACAGGTTCATAACCATCTGGTTCATCGTGGCACAGAAATATTCATCAGCGTCATTCAGCAACTGCTCGATATCAAACAACGTGATCATAACGTCATTTACAAGCTGGGAATCACTTAACTCTCCAATTCTTAGACTAAATGTTTCAGGGATCAGCGATAGATCCCTTGTGACAAAGTACTCGGAGTGTTCTAAGAGGAAACCGTAACCAGGAACAAGTTTCATCACTTGAGATCCGTATGGAGTAATCATGTAGTCTCCGTCACTGTTCTTTGTCACCAACCCCGAGTCTACGAGTCTCGAAATGTGCCTATACACCTCTTGTGAGGAACTATCCATATCAGACGCAATCTGGGTGAGCTTCTTCGGAGCCCTTGACAATATAGCTAGAATCGTTAAACGGTCCTCATGGGAAAGCTCAAAGAAGAGGTTGCTTAAGCGCTCCATGTCTTTTACATATCCTTGATTAATTTAAACACCAATCTTAAAAAATCGGACCGGGGTTGAAGAGACCTTATCCTAGAAACTTACGTCACATCATGCGATAAGTGATGAAAAACGAACACTCATTCTCAATACAGTTGAATCACAAGGACCACGTGAAAAACGTGAGTCTAGGTGAAGAGACAGAGGTACTCTTTGAGGGATATCTCGGTGAACTAAAGAGCCTAGGTTTGATAGAAGAGGCAGTTGTCGAGATCAAGGGCTCAAACGGGGTTCTAAGAATAGACCTTACCCGAGACCAGATAATGCAGATGATTAAGATGGAAGGCGACAACTTGTGAACAAAAGATACGAGTTAACAACATTTCTTGTACCGACCTTCGGATTAACGTACCTCATTCAATATTATGCGCTCACCAAGGGCGATATCATGAATGGAGGCTACCAAGGTGGTTTAACACCTGAACTTACAGTAGCATTCCAGTTGGTCATGTATATTCCAGCGCTTGTAGCAATTGTATTGAACCGTTTTGTCATCAAAAAAGACCTGTACACTGGGAAGGCTGTCTGGTTCATCAATTATTATCTGCTACTCACAGCCGAGATGCTCATCAGCTTCATCGCTATCACAGTGCTCGGTCTACATACTACACGCCCAATCATATTACCCATAATCGGATCAGTGACAGCCCTGACTGGGCTCACAGGCACCATCCTACTTTTCGCGTTGAACCTGAAACCCAAATGGAGAACAGACCTAGGAAAGGCAAAACTCAGCCTCGGAAACATACGTCATTATCTTGTCTACGGTGGTTTCCTAGCTCTATTCCTAACTATAGGCGCCATCCTTGATCAATATACAGGGCTTGGATACAACCCAAACACAGATCCAACCACCCTTATTACCGGGGCATTCAACGCCCTCATTCTCGCCCCTGTTCTGGGCTTAACCACCGGTGTATTTGGGGAGGAGTATGGCTGGCGTATCTATTTACAAGACTTGCTCGTGGAGAGATATGGTAAGAGATACGGTGTGGGGCTTCTAGGGATTATATGGGGGCTCTGGCACACCCCAGTGGTCTTGGCAGGGTGGACCTACCCTGGTTATGGCTTCACAGGTTTACTGGTTTTCATTGTGTTCGCAACGATCCTTGGTACCTTGTTGAGTCATGCTACCTTTGCATCTGGAACTGTATGGGTTGCAGCCTTCGTACACGCGATCAACAATGGGTATGGTAACTTCACTCTAAACCTAGTGACATTCTATGATCCAGTATACAACTTCCGCCTAGGTATCTACGGATTAAGCATCTTAGCGGTGCTCATATTCGGCATCATTCTTTCAGAGAAAAAACTATGGACGTCAACATAATGATCGAAAACTCAATAGAAACAACTGTTTTGGGTTGCTTTCCATCCTTTCAAGTCGTCCGAGTAGCGTATGCTTGGATCGCTCTCTTTATACTAGTCTTGCAGTTCAATTTTGAGAGAATGAGGCGTCCTATTGAAGAGTATTGAATCTATTAATCTCGTAAAAAGCTTCAACGGGTTCACAGCTGTTCAAGACCTGAGCTTCAGTGTTGAGGAAGGCGAGATATTTGGCTTACTTGGACCCAACGGAGCCGGTAAGACAACAACCCTTAGGATGCTCGCGGCTTTAATCGCGCCATCCTCTGGAAACGCGATCATTGGCGGATATGATGTAATACAAGACGCCTTGAAGGTACGTGAGATAATAGGCATACTCACCGAGTCCCCCAGTCTCTATGGGCGTCTCACCGCCTTAGAGAACATGGAGTTCTTCGCAAAAGCCTACGGTGTCAACGACAAACAGGCAAGAGACACCAAGATACGTGAGCTTCTTGACTTTTTCCAGCTCTGGGATCGACGCAAAGATCCAGTAGGTCAGTTCAGCAAAGGCATGAAACAGAAACTAGCTATAGCACGAGCTCTATTGCACGATCCAGAGATATTGTTTCTTGATGAGCCCACATCAGGTCTCGACCCTAAATCAAGCAAAGATATCAGAGACCTCATGGAGGAACTCACGCACAACGAGCATCAGACTATACTTCTCTGTACTCATAGGCTTGAGGACGCCGAGAAGCTCTGTGACAAGGTTATGATAATCAATAAGGGTAAACCGATTTCAATCGCTTCTCCACGTGATCTTCGTAAACGTTTCAGCAGCAGTCAAGAGGTCATGGTAGGATTAACCCGTTTGAATGATGAATTGGTTGAGAAACTACGAGGGCTCTCCTCTGTTGTTAATCTAACAGTCAACAGTGACGAGAACAGCATATCGGTTAGCCTCAGAGAGGAAAACGATACCCCTACGCTTGTAAAAACAATCGTTGAACAAGGGGCTGGCATTCGTTATGTTAAACCCCTTGAGATGAGTCTTGAGGAAGCATACCTTGAGTTGATGGAGGACCAGCAATGAGACTCGAAAAGGCGTTACTGGTCTTCCGGAAGGATTTCATAGAGATCACACGTAACAAGGAGGTACTTCTCCCAATGATCATTCTACCAATTGTTTTCGCCTTCTTATTACCGGCTATCAGCGTCATCAGCCCAGAAAACGTCAACACAGGAACAGATGATCAGGCAATGGTGGAGAACATACTGAACAATCTCCCCGATAACATCAAAGCCGAGTTATCAGAATACTCTGCTTACGATAAAACCATCTACATAATGCTGGTCTACTTCTTCACACCATTCTTCCTCATCATACCCATAATGAGCAGCAGCGTCATAGCATCAGACAGCTTCGCGGGTGAAAAAGAGAGAAACACACTGGAGGCACTACTAGCAACTCCCATCACTGACTCGGAGTTGCTTCTTGGCAAGATACTGGTTAGCTTCATACCCGGTATGGGTGTTACTTTCCTCGGGGCACTCCTATACATAGGAACAGTTGATTATCTAACATTCGAGACCTTTGGAAAATACATTCTACCCACAGGAACATGGATAGTTATGCTACTGGTTCTGGCGCCAGCTATTTCACTACTCGGAGTAGGCGTATCAGTCATAGTCTCATCAAGAGTCAAGGGCTTCAGGGAGGCTCAGCAAATTAGCGCTATACTCGTAGTTCCGGTTCTGGGTCTCCTGTTTGGTCAGGCTTCAGGTTTACTGATGCTTGGTAGCATAGTAATGGTTGAAATCGCCTTTGTTATCGCGTTAATTGATGTATTGGTCTTCAGGATTGGTATCAGACTCTTCCAGAGGGAAAACATTCTCTCGTCCTCAAGATAACTAGTATATGTCGCTCTCAGCTATGTGCCAGTTGCGTATATAGCTGAGCCTTACATCTCCACGGTAGACTACGCCGCTTTCTTGTCTTGTACCTCGTAATGCCTTCATGATTACCTGATACCATGGAACCACCTCAAATCCAAGCCGGCGAGCGGAACGCTGCCGTTCACCTCCTTGTATCGTATCCATCTCCAATACTGTGGCGTCCGGGTTTAACTCCATAAGGGGTTCTGTTATGCCTGTGAGATGTTTGTTCATTAGCCCCGGGTTATAGTCATTGATGGTGAGTGTTGTTTTCTCGCCCTCTGTTACCTTGTCTGTGACGATATATCCGGCTGTCTCGCCGTTGAAGGTTACTCTATAGGATTGTATCTGTTTAAACGGGTGCTCCTGAATCCTCCAGTAGAGATACTTCTTTGACCGGTTCACGTTGAACAGCCGTGACTTTACTGCCCAGCCACTGTACAATCGATGCAGAGTATCAATATCAATGGGCTCTAACTCAACCCTTTTCCTAGACGGTTTAACCTGCTCAGGCTTCAGAAAACACTTGTTCACATCATAGGCAAGCTCGGAGCCAGCCTTACGGGCGGCACCAGCCGCCGCAACGAGGTTGAAGCCTATCAAGAACTCTGCGTCAAGTTTCTCTTTCTCAGCTTCAAGAAATTTTAGGGTTAGTTGGAATAAGCCTCGTCTTCTATGGGCTTTGTCTACGAAGCCGTCGCAGCCTTGTATTGCCTTGAACACTTGTTCTCCTCGTCTTATCTCAAGCGGTAGGAAACTGTTGAACGCCACAGGGCCATCAACCTTGTGCTCAACTACAATGATGCTTGTGAATCTATACCTGTTTGGGTTCTGTTTCCATTTCCACTCAAAAACTGATTCGTCATACTCCGAGTAGAGAGCCTTGTTAAGTCCATTTATGTATGGATCGATATCGGTCTCGTCGTTGAACCATCGGACAGTGTAATCTTCAGACAAACTAAAAATCATAGTGGACAGCCTTCTACTTAAACCGAAGCCAAAAGAGCCTCAAAAAAGGCGTATTTCTGCTTCAATGATTTATGAAATAATTCTTCATAGTTTCTGATCCAATTAGGTAATAATCCTGAAATCTGCTTTTAAACCGAAAATGGTTTCATGCGCCTGTGAAACATACAATGGAAGATTCAAACTCAAACGAGAAAATAGACTACTGTAGCAAATGCGGTAGCCCCCTGCCAAAGGACTCAATATTCTGTGAGTCATGCGGCGCACCAAGAAAGCAAGGCGAGGTCACATACGTAAAAAGTCACGGTGGAGCTAGCAACGGCTGGAAAGCAGTCGCCATAATCATCGGCGGCCTATTGATCATGGGATCAATCCCATTCCTCTTCGGAGGAGGCGCCCTCATGGGTGTAACCGAGTGGCTTGACCAGGGCGGCGGCTACATCGGCGTAGACAACGTAGACCTTGAGACAAGCACACAGTTGCTTGTAGGCAAGGAGCTTGATGTCTACATGGATGACTTGGATGGTCCACCCCACTGGATGTGGGAGCCAGACCTAGAGGACTTTGTCACATTGAAGATCAAGGCTGAGAGCAATACCGGTGAACCAGTCTTCATCGGCATCGTAGATGCATCCGATGCATACGACCTCTTTGGTAACGCAGCATATGACCAAGTTACCGAGTTCCGTGTGGATGACATCAGGGACAGGGACCCCTACATCGAGTACAGGTACCACGCAGGTCAGACACTGAACATCACCCCTACAGACCTAGACATCTGGGTTACAGAAGTAAGCGGCGCAGGTGAACAGACTCTAACATGGACACCTGAGTCGGGTAACTTCTGGCTTGTGATAATGAACGCTGATGGCTCAACAAACGTTGACGTTGAGATAGGTGTAGGTGCTAAGGTACCCATACTCAGCAGCATCGGCAGAGGCCTCTTCGTAGGCGGCTTGGTGCTACTAGCAGCAGGAGTCGCGATAGTCTACTTTGGGGCGATAAAGCCCGGCAACAGGAGGATCTAAGAAATGTACTGTAAGAAATGTGGAAACGAGATATCAGAAGAGGCAGAATACTGCCCAAGGTGCGGAGCACCCCAAAACGTAAGCGAACTAATGCTTGCAAGCACAGGGGAAAGAATACTGGCGTACATCATCGACGGAATCATCATCGGGTTCGTGGTGAGCGCCTTAAGCTTCCCGGGGCTCTTCATACCCTTCCATACGCCTTTCCTGAACCTGAGCCTGAACAGTGTAGCCCTGTTCCTTTACTGGAGCTACACTGAGGGTACGACTGGTCAGAGTATCGGCAAGAAGGTGATGAATATCAAGGTAACGGACCTATACGGTGAGCAGATAGACACCAGTACCAGCATGTACCAAGCCTTCGGTAAGGCGTTCCTGCTACCACTGGACCTAATCATAGGGGTCATAGCTTACCCTGAGAAGGAGCAAAGGCTCTTCAACCA
>JAHLLU010000057.1 GCA_020444005.1 archaeon | reverse complement strand
AAGAAGGGATCAACGTGAAAAGCTTCTACGAGCGTATTCAACTAGAGCTGATTCAGGTGAATGGGATAATCAGCCATTGATAGCTAGGATTTTATTACTGCGAAAGGAACTTGCTGCGCTCTTAGGGTTTGAATGTTTCGCGGATCTGAGTATTGATTCAAAGATGGCTCCCAGTGTGGCTGCTGTATTTGATATGCTTGACGAGCTTTTCACTGCGTCCAAGCCTCATCAGGTCAAAGAGTTCAATGATTTGGAGAAGATTGCCTCTGAGGGCGGACAGGTTGAGCCTTTAAATCATTGGGATACTGGTTTCTGGTCTGAGCGTCTCAAGGAGAAGCTATTCGATTTTACTGATGATGAACTTAGACCATACTTCCCTATGACTAAGGTACTGGATGGTATGTTCAAACTCACCGAGTTTCTATTTGGAGTTACTATCAAGGAGGCTGATGGAGAAGCTCCAGTCTGGAACCCAGATGTAAAGTACTACAAAGTATACGAGGCTGGAAAACAAGTAGCTAGCTTCTACACAGACGTCTACAGTAGACCTGCCGAGAAACGAGGTGGAGCATGGATGGACAACTGTTTAGATCGAAGAGTGATAGATGGAAAGGTTAGACTTCCAGTTGTTTACTTGAACGCAAATGGTACTCCGCCGGTTGGGGATAAGCCTTCATTGATGAGTTTTGATGAGGTTACTACTATTTTCCATGAGTTTGGTCACTGTCTTCAGGGAATGTTGACAACCGTGGATATTGCTGATGTCTCAGGAATCAACGGTGTAGAGTGGGATGCTGTTGAGATATGTAGCCAGTTCATGGAAAACTGGTGCTATCATGAGCCTATTCTTAGAACCATCTCTGGACACTGGGAAACTGGTGAACCGTTACCTGATCATTATGTGGAAAAGCTCCGTAAAACTCGGGTCTATATGGCTGCTAGCGCCATGGTGCGTCAGTTAGAATTTGGGTTAACGGATATGACGCTCCATAGCAGCTTTGATCCAGAGGGTGAGGAGACTGCGTTTGATGTTCATCAAAGAATTGCTGAGAAAACCAAGGTAATTCCCCCAATGAAAGACGATCACTTTCTCTGTGCATTTAGTCATATTTTTGCAGGTGGTTATGCTGCAGGATACTATAGCTACAAATGGGCTGAGGTCTTGAGTGCTGATCTATTCTCTGCTTTCGAAGAGGTTGGACTGGAAAACGATTCAAAGGTAAAGAGACTGGGCAAACAGTTCAGGGAATCATTCCTTGCTTTGGGAGGCTCAGTTGAACCCATGAAAATATTCAAGGAATTTATGGGACGAGAACCCTCAACAGAAGCGCTTCTCAGACATAGTGATTTATTGTAGAAATGGAGCCCCGAGCGGGATTTGAACCCGCGGTCTCTTCCTTACCAAGGAAGCGCTTTAACCGAGCTAGAGCTATCGGGGCGATGTATCCTATTGATTGAGAGCTTTCTTTTTAATATTGCCCCTTTTTGGTTTTGTTTGGTTACAGGGAAGTTATTGGTATCCGAAATTATGTATACGGATAGGTGACTGTTCAGAAATGATTAGGTTACATAAAATCGGTTTTCCTGTTTTTAGTCTAAAAGAGGCTCTTTTAACCGCTCTTTTATCGATCAATAATAAAACACAACCCACTTTCACTGACCAGTCTAGAAATAAATTTGGGGTAAAACATGAAATACTTATATACTAAGAAATTATTGTATTTCTTGGTCGATAAACAAATGGCAATCGTAAAGAGACTGCGAGCGGATCAGGTCAACCGACTAGTCCGAACAACAAAAGACTACGCAGAATCAAAAAACAAGAAAATAACAACAATCGACCCAATACTACGCGTAGGAAAAAACATCTATCCAACACTAACCAATAGAGAACTAATTGAACTCAGCCAAACAGCCCTCAGAATAATACTCAACGAAGTAGAAGCACCAACCTATCAGACAACCTTATTCGCCCACATATAGAGCTCCTTAGCTTTCTCCACGTTATCCTTATCACTTCTAAAATCATCAACCGGAGTCTCCAGTATCAATGGTTTTTCCCTAAATGAGCTTGATAAGAAGTTGAGGAATCCTTTCTCACCAATATTGCCTTCTCCAATGTGATTGTGGCGATCCATTCTTGAGCCCAGTTCGCCTTTGGAATCGTTAAGATGAACTATTTTGATTTTATCCATGCCAATGTTTGACTCAATCTCATTAATCGTATCCATTAGCCCCTTTGGACTTGTAATATCATATCCTCGGGCATAGGCGTGACAGGTATCAAAACATACACCAACATGGTCTGTTGAGACCTTCTCGATTATCTCTCCTATCTCAATGAAGGTTGAGCCTGTCTCGTTGGTTTTGCCTGATGTGTTCTCAAGAAGAATCATTGGATGCTTATCAAGTCCAGATACAGCCGTATTAATTGCGTTCACAATCTGTTTCTGACCCTTTACCTTGCCTTTTCCTAGATGACTACCTAGGTGAGTTACCAAGTAAGGTATCTCAAGCATGTTACATCTCTCAAGTTCAAGTCTGAGAGTATCAATAGACCGTTTGTATGGCTTTGGATTCGATGAACTAAGATTCGGAAGATAAGGCATATGACTAACAGCTGGGCTGATCTCTGTTTTTCCAATTTTTTCCTTGAAAGCAGTTACCTCTTCTTCAGAAAGTTCTCTTGCTTTCCACATCCTAGGGCTTCTTGTAAAAATCTGGAATGTGTTACACCTAATCTCTGATGCTCGGTCTACTGCTCTATCGATACTATCTGCGATTGAGACATGACAGCCTATCTTCATCTACATTAATCAGGAGTTGTAAGATAAAAAGAATAAAAAAAATAGGATATTAGGCGTACTTCTTGATAGCTTTCTCTAGGATACCCATACCGGTCTCAAGTAGATCATCATCGATGATGAGCGGTGGATGTAGCCTAATGGCATTGTTATACAGTCCTGCCTTTAGAGTCATCAAACCATTTTGTAGACACTCTTTCATAACAGCGCTACTAGTCTCACTATCTGGCTCCTTGGTCTTGCGATCCTTTACGAACTCCAAGGCTAGCATTGGACCTAAGCCTCGTACATCACCGATCTTTGGGTATTTCTCTTTGAACTCATCTAACTGTTTTCTGAGCTTCTTACCCATCTTCTCTGCGCGCTCTGGGATTTTCTCCCTCTCCATGATCTCAATTACTTTGAGAGCGGTCGCACATGCGATTGGGTTACCACCATAGGTACCACCTAGGCTACCTGGGTAAATATCTCCCATCAATTCCTCGCTGGCAACAACTGCGCTAAGAGGCAAGCCGTTTGCGATTGCTTTCGCCATGGTGATTACATCAGGTACGACGCCATAGTGCTCGATGGCGAACATCTTGCCTGTCCTGCCGAAACCTGTCTGGACCTCATCTACGATTAGCTTGATGTCATAGTGATCACAGAGTTCTTTGAGCATGGGGTAGAAGTTCTTGGGTGGGTCAATGAATCCGCCCTCACCCTGTATACCCTCAACTATGATTGCGCCAACTGTTTTAGGGTCTACCTGTGTCTTGAAGATGCTGTGCTTGATGTGCTCGATAGCCATCTTTCCACATTCTTCTTTATCGGTTGTTCCCCATGGACACCTGTACGCATATGGGAATGGTGTGAAGTAGACGCCGGGTACAAATGGACCTAAGCCGATCTTGTATGGGTCAACCTTACCCGTCAGGGTCATAGCCATATAGGTTCTACCGTGGAAGCTGTTCTCGAAGCTGATGATGTTTGGGCGACCAGTTGCTTGACGTACAATCTTGACTGCGTTCTCAACAGCCTCAGAGCCGCTGTTTAGCATCAATGCACGTTTCTTGTGGGTGCCTGGTGTGATCTCACAGAGTTTCTTCGCTAAGTCAATGTATGGTTTGTAGTTTGCGACGTGTATACAACTGTGAATGAGTTTACCTGCCTGATCACTGATTGTGTCAACAATCTCTTGTGTACAGTGTCCTAGGCTGGTTACTCCAATACCAGAAGTAAAGTCAATTAGGGTGTTTCCGTCAACGTCCTCCAAAACCGCACCATGTGATTTGGCGATTGTGACTGGTTGGACGAGGTATACACCTGCTGGGACGTATTCATTCCTCTGGTTTATCAATTTCTGGCTCTTGGGACCAGGTATTGGTGTGACAATGTTAGGAACCTTTGTCATATTCCATCGGCATACAGTATCGTATTAGGTTAATAACCCTAACGAATTACGATATTTCCTCTATATCAGGTTCCTCTGTTTTAGGTGGATCACGGATAAAGAAGAGTATTATTGGAATAGATAGCATCTCCAGTATACTTCCACCTAGCAGCAACAAGTCAGGGTTACTATCATATAACCAGCCTCCCAGAGCCGGGAACGGTAACCCTATGACACCAGACACCGTACCCATAAAGCCCATTACTTTAGCCCTATCTCTGCTTGGTACTATATCTGCAACCAATGCTTGCCATGCTGGTCCGCCCATATAACCTCCACCTCTGAGCCTTCCTCCGCCGAGTCCGCCTGCGAAACCGATGACTCCGTAAGCCCATAGTAGCTGATTATAGTCTTTGAAAAGGTATAGGCTTAGGCTGTCGAATGGTCCTAGTCCTCTTGCGAGAAGTATGAAGGGGAATCTTCCGTACTTGTCTGCGAGTGTTCCGCTGATCATGTATAGTGGTACTGAAATTAGCATGGCGAGACTCTGTAGGGTACCGTATTGAGTGTTTGTTAAGCCCACAACATTGATGGCATATGGTGTGAGGAATGTCCAAGTTGTTCTCATGGCGATTCCACCCATTACTGCTACTGCGAGCATTGCGTAGATGGTTCTTGGTTGGCGTCTGAAGGTATTTATAACATCCTTGTTGAAGGGGTTCATGCTCTGATTTTTCGCTTCTTCGGTAGCTAAAGTCTCTTTGAGTACTACTTGGCGTGTAACCGTGATTATTCCCATGGCTACTGTAAACATCAATAAACCATAACGGACCGCCTTACCTAGACCAAGCAAATCGAAATAGTATCCACCGACTATGGGCATGAAAATCTGAGGTATACTGGTAAACATTCTGTAAGCACCGAACCCAGCGGCTCTATTCTTCTTAGGAATACTCTCACTGATTAGAGCGTTAAACGCTGGACCATACAAACTGGCGATGGACATCATAATTATACCGGGTACAACCATCTGCCAACTCCTAGCCAAAAACATGATGAAAGGCGCAACAGTCCTAACAGCACTACCAAACACGATAACCTTCTTTCTTCCAATCTTATCCGCGATAACTCCACCGGGAAGCTGGAAAAGGATCTGACTAGTGTTTTGAATTGTCGCCAAAATGCCAACAATGGTTGCAGGGGTGCCTAATCCGCCTTCATCGACTGGTGTAATGAGGTATAGGCTCCACCATAAGTCCCATAGGCTGTTGAAGACTTGGTATAGCATGTTTGTTGTGCCGATGGCGAGGATGTTTTTGTTCGAGAATACTGTTCTGAATGTTGATGCCACAGTTTTTCTACCTGGTACTATTGTTCTAGTATCCCGTGTCATTGTCGGTTTTCCACTAAAAAACCTTTGTAATAGTACATAGACCTGTAGCGTCAGGATAGTCTATTCTTCAGCTGTCTCTGGGTCGCGGATAAAGAAAATGACCAATAATACTTGAATAAGAGAAGCTACCGCGACACCATACCAAGGATAAGCAGGATTCAGGTCATACATTACACCGCCAAGTAAAGAAGAAACCATAACCGGGATAACAAACAGATAACCTAGACCCGGACCACCTGTACCTCCTCCTGCTGCACCTACAAGCACGGTACCGCGCCCAACAGCGGACATAACCTTACCTCGTATATCTCTGGGGGTATAATCCGCCATAAGAGCCGAGCTAGCGGGTATGAACATTGATCCTGCGATTGCAGTCCCCAGTCTTATCAATAGAACAGTTCTGAAATCAGATGCAAAAACGAGTGCTGGTAACGTTAATAGCGAGATAACTGTGGCTCCTAACAGGGTTTTTGTTCGTCCAAGTTTGTCTGCTAAGATACCGCTGGGTATGGTTAGTATGACTTTGAGAACTGACTCATAGACAAGTATTATGCCCCAGTTTACCTCGGATAACTCGATGATCTCAGTAACGTAAACTACCCAGAATGGGCTTGATATCCCATTACTGATAAACCCAAGCAAGACAACAAAACTGAGAGCCTTCACGCTTCTTGGGATAGTACGCCAAAGCTCAGGTACCCCAGAATAAGTATCCGTCAATATTGTTACCACGTTTGGCATACTGCTCATTGAATGTACTTCACCTACTTCTTTTAGTTTGAAATAGACTAGTAGGGCTGAAACAATGTATTGAAGCCCAAATATGCCGTAGAGAATACGCATCCCAAGCTCCACTCCATACAATACCAAGACAGAGGCCGCGATATACGGACTTAACAAAGCAACAGCGTTCGACAAACCGGTCATCAAGGAAATTCCAATACCTCGATTCTGTGGCTCAAGACTATCAGCTAACATGGCTGACGTAGGTGGAAAACTAAACACCATGAATCCTTGAACGAGAGCCCCTAATGCTATCCATTCCCAGCTCGGCGCAAAAACGTATAGCACCATACTGAATCCACTGAGAATATCAGCTAAAGCGATTAGTTTAACACGGCTAATTCTATCTGTCAAATATCCCGCGATAGGGAAGACAAATAATCCAGCCAATGGGCGAACACTGTTTACTAGCCCTATCTGGCCACTGGTTCCACCCACCACAAGGATGAATAGACTAGCGTATGTTAGCACCATTCTTCTGAAGAACATCCCGATTACCTGTCGGATCATGAGAATGGTTAAATTACCTCTCATGAAGCCGAATCTGTCACGGATGTCCTCGATTAAGTTCAAAACGGAACCACTAGGTATCTATTGTACATAAGTTAACTGGTAAACTCAAGAAGTTAGATATTCTTCAATAAAATCACATAACAGCATGCCATTTATTGAAAAATGCGACTGAGTATCTTTCATAAGTTCTATGCAGTTGAAGACTTGATTATCAACTATATTGTAGACACTACATGTTCCCATTAACGAGTTTATTTTCCCTAAGGGTCTGAGGAATAGGATTAGGTCACCGTTTTCAAATTGCCCCAAGTTCTGTAGCTCTAATCTTCTTATATAGACTATCTCACCGCATTTACCCTTGTAGACAACATCAACGTGTATTTCTACTAGATCTGAGTCTGACTCCAAATCTAGAAAGTATCCTCTAATAACTAGGTTTGAGAGATTTCGTAGGTCAGTTATTGATGTGGGAATACCTGAATCACTGTTTTTAGTGTGTGACTCTGGGAATTGAAATGATAAAGCGGTCAAACAAATCAATAAGAATACTAGTAAGTCCTGTTTTTTCATCTAATTCCCCAGATTGAAGTCATCTAATGTGCAAGGGTCATGCAGTCCATTTGTTAAACTTTTAAAATCCTTATCAATAACCCCAATGCTATAGACAACGTCATTGTTTATCACGAAAAAGCCTCGGTTAACATCAATTACCCTTGTCTCGAGCTTGTTTTTAGATAGAAACAGTATGACTTCACACTGCTCAAGCTCCTCCTCAGATAAAGTTGGTGAATGTTTATTCAGAAACCCCTTGTTTGCTGTAGATACTTCTATGAACGCTTCACATGTGCCTTTCCATACTTCAAGCACCTCTACCTGATATGTTGCGTCAACAGTATTCTGGTAATATATCTCGATGTTTACTGGTTTGCCTCTGATTACTAGATTTGACTCGGAGTACAAATCCGCGATAGTTTCACAGCTGTAAACTGGGTCACCACCGCTCGATATTATTTCACTTGGATAATCCGCTGAAGCGTTAAAGATCAAGATCCCGGATAATATTAGGAACGCGGAAACTAGAAGACCATCACGCATAATTGAACTTTAGAAAAACTAGATATAATAAATTGTATGTAATAAAAAGAAAATATTATTGGATGAAGAGAGCCAACACGGCTTTCTCTGTGTGCATCCTGTTCTCGCCCTCATCAAACACGGCGCTCTGTGGACCCTCAATGACGCTGTTAGTCATCTCTTCTCCACGGTAGCCCGGTAGACAATGCATGAATATCGCGTGCTTGTCAGCCATAGCCATTGTCTCATCATTTACCTGATACTTGGCGAATGCCTTCTTACGTTCCTCGATATCCTTGTGTCCCATGCTGTGGAATGTGTTTGCGTAGACAACATCTGCTCCAGTGAATGCTTCCTCAATGTCGTCGGTTACAACCATCTGGGTACCTCTGTCGGCTGCGTTCTCGGTGGCGAACTTCATAATCTTCTCGTTTGGCGCCCATCCTTTGGGTACTGCGACATACATATCCATACCCATTAAACTGCTGCCAACCATCAAGCTCTGGCATACGTTCCATGGGTCACCAACGTAGGCTACCTTCAATCCCTTGAGGTGTCCTTTATGTTCACGCATGGTCAGCATATCGGCTAAGCCTTGGCATGGGTGTGTTAGGTCGGTTAATGCGTTGATTACTGGGCTGTCCATGTACTCAGCGTACTCTTCAGCGACATCTTGTCCATAGGTCCTCAGCACCAAACCATCACAGTACCTGTCTAGGATACGGGCTGTGTCCTTGATGGGCTCGCCACGTGCTAGCTGCATCGTCTGGGGTGTGCTGTAGAAGCTCTGCATGCCTAGATGGGCGATGGCTGCTTGGAAGCTGAACCTTGTTCGGGTGCTGTGCTTCTCGAATACCATGGCGACTGTTCTGCCTGCAAGGTACTCGTGGCGCTGCTTCATCAAGCGCTGGCGTTTAAAGTCAGCGGAGACATCAAGAATGTATTTGATCTCTTCTGGTTTCCAGTCCATAAGAGTAAGATAGTCTTTGCCCTGGAAACGGTCTTTCATACTCATTTCGGTCCCTGATATAGACACAGATTAAAGGTTTAATATTATCGGCTGATTCGGGTGGAACAAAATAGCGGATAAGTGTCCCAGAGACGGCAAAAAGGGGTTAAGAGTTCCTCTGTTTTTCCTTGAACTCTTTTGCTTTCCTGTATCGTTCTTCTAGGAACTCTTCGCCTCGGAATAGGGCTACCATGTCGTTGCTTGCAAGTCTCAGATATGTGTTGCTTGATAGGTCTTTGATGGCTCGGTGGTGTCGTTTTTCATCATCTCTCCACAGTTGTAGCAAGCCTTTGAGCCCCTTGTTTTCATCTACCCAAGCTTTACCTAGTATCTTGTTAGCGTTATCCAGTGCCTGTTTTTCTAGTGCTAGGTGTTTTT
>JAHLLU010000056.1 GCA_020444005.1 archaeon | reverse complement strand
ATTACATCAAATTTAATGCTACCCCTGTGACCCAAAGCTAGCTCCATGTTAGTTGACTCACCGATTAACACCAAATCAGCCAAGAACTGGCTATCAACAATAGTAGACTTGGTTCCTGCGCCGCCTACCTCTTCAAGGGCTACGCCCGCTACCTTGTAATCGCCTTTCAGTTTGATGTCTAGCTCGTTTAGGGCTCTTCCAGCGATTACCATGGCGGCGACGGCTCCCTTCATGTCGCATGCGGCTCTACCGTATAGAACCTCGCCTTTATCTCCAAAGGCTGCTCCATCCATCAGTTTACCGCTGTAGGGGTCAACCATGTCGCCAACAGGCACATGATCAATGTGTCCATTAAGTAGGAAGCTTCGTCCACCACCGGTTCCCTTGATGGTGCCCATGACATCGCCTAGCTTGTCAACTTTAGCCGTATTGTATCCGAATTCGTTCATCTTACTGGCTATGTGTTCGGCTACTTGGTGTTCTTCACCGCTTGGGCTTGGTATATTGATTATTTGTTGGAAGAAATCGATACAGTGGTCCCGGTTCTCGTCTACCCAACGGGAGATCAATGACAATGTATCAGACATAGTGTGAAAATGGGTTCCCTGAGATTATAAGAGCTATTCCTCGACAGTTATTGCCTCAACGGGGCAAGCACCTACGCAACCCATACACACGATACATTCCGCTTCATGGACAACTTTGACATTATCCCCTTCCTCGGCATATACACCCATGGGACAGATACTGATGCATGTCTTGCAGTTGATGCATTTTCCTTGATCTAGTGTTACTTTCGGCAATGTATTCACTCCTTATTGTGGGCTACGTGCATAGTATATGTGTTTCTCCGGTTACGGGTTACCGTTATTTACTGGTGCAGTATCAGTAATAGTATCATATTGGAGGCAACTGTTTGAACAAAATACACCCCTACCTTCCAAACAGCGTCCCAGAGATCAAGGAAAAGATGATGGAAAAAATAGGAATCGAGTCAATCGATGAACTATTCTCCGACATCCCAAAGGAATTTATCTATGATAAAACCCTTGAAATCCCGGGACCAAAAAGCGAGGTAGAAGTAAAAAGACACGTTTCAGGGCTACTAGAGGAAAACAAAACACTAAAAACTCCACCCTTCCTTGGTGGAGGCGTCTGGCCCCACTACGTCCCAACCGTGGTTGACGAGGTAGTGCACAGAGCTGAGTTCCTAACTAGCTACACCCCATATCAACCCGAGATAAGCCAAGGCATACTACAGGCGGTATTCGAGTACCAGAGCCTTGTCTGTGAACTCGTAGGCATGGAAGTAACTAACAGCAGTCTATACGACTGGGCTACAGCTGTTGGCGAAGCAGCGTTAATGAGCTCAAGGATCACCCGCAAAGATAAGGTGCTAGTCCCCGATCTAATGAGTCCCTATAGGCTAAGTGTCTTAAAGACCTACACTGAGCCAGCGGGCATAAAGGTGGAGATGATAGATCACGATCCCATCACAGGTTTACTGGACCTAGAAGATCTCAAAGAGAAAAACGATGACAAGACCGCCATGGTCTATATAGAGAACCCCAGCTACATGGGCTTCGCGGAGGAAAGAGCAGAAGCAATAGGAGAACTCACCCATGAGACCAAGGCACTGTATGTCGTGGGCGTTGACCCCACTAGCCTAGGTTTATTGAAGCCCCCAGGAGAGTATGACGCGGATATCGTCTGTGGAGAAGGACAGCCCCTAGGGAACCACATGAGCTATGGTGGCCCACTACTGGGTATTCTATCATGCAAGCATGATAACAAGTTCATCAGACAGATGCCTGGAAGAATCATCGGCGTAACAGAGACACTCACAGACCACCGTCAAGGCTATGTAATGACCCTAGCGACACGTGAGCAGCATATCAGACGTGAGAAAGCAACGAGCAATATCTGCAGTAACCAAGCACTGAACGCGGTTACAGCGGGTGTATACCTCGCTTTGATGGGTCCACAGGGCATGAAGGAGCTCAGTGAGACCATTATGAAGAAAGCCAAGTACGCTCAGAAGAAGATAGGAGAACTACCTGGTGTAAGAGCGCCTATATTCAACAGCTTCCACTTCAAGGAGTTTACCGTAAACTTCCAGTACAAGACATTGAAGGAAGTTAATGCTGCGCTTCACGCACATGGCATCGAGGCGGGCATACCATTGAACGGTGACTTTGATTTCGGTGAGACAGCCCTCTACTGTGTGACTGAGATTCACACCAAGGAGGATATTGATCTACTTGTATCAACTCTCAAGGAGGCATTGGAGGGATGACCATGAGATTCAGACAAGCCGACTGGAGCGAGCCACAGATCTTCGAGCTAAGCAATGAAGGTAGAATGGGTCATATGCTTCCAGAGCTGGAGCCTGAGATCGAGGGTGAGATACCTACAGAGGAACTGGTACCCGAGAGTATCTACAGGACAAAGGACTCTGGGCTTCCAGAGGTCTCCGAGATTCAGGTACTGCGCCACTATATGCATCTTAGCCAGATGAACTACGGTGTAAACAGTGGTAAAATCTACCCACTTGGTAGCTGTACAATGAAGTACAACCCCATCATTAACGAGATATTGGCGGGGCACCCCAAGATAACCGGTATACATCCACTTCAGACGCCAGAATCAACACAAGGCGTCCTAAAGATGCTCTACAACCTCAAACAATACTTCTTAGAGGTAACTGGCATGCATGACGCAACATTGCAGCCTTCAGCGGGAGCAGCTGGAGAGTGGACCGGCATGATGACAATGCGTGCCTATCATAAGGATAATGGTGAACTCGATAAACGAACCGAGGTCATAATCCCTGATAGCGCCCACGGTACGAACCCAGCTAGCGCAGTTATGGCTGGCTTCAAGACAGTCGAGATACCGAGTAACAAACACGGAATGGTAGACCTAGAAGCATTGAACGCGGCAGTAGGGCCAAACACAGCTGGATTGATGCTAACTAACCCAAACACCATCGGGGTATTCGAGTCTGAGATCAAGGAGATCAGCAAGGTCATCCACGACGCAGGCGGCCTGATGTACTATGACGGCGCGAACCTGAACGCCATCATGGGGTGGTGTAGACCCGGAGACAGGGGATTCGACATCATACACAGCAACCTACACAAGACATTTAGTACACCCCACGGCGGCGGTGGACCCGGTGCAGGACCAGTAGGAGTCAAGGACTTTTTGGCTCCTTTCTTGCCTGTTCCCGATATCGTTGAGAATGAAGGAAAGTATACGCTTGACTGGGATAAGCCCAAATCCATCGGTAAGGTGCATGGATTCCACGGTAACGTGGGAGTCAGTCTCAAGGCTTACACATACATGATCACCATGGGCGGTTCTGGTCTCAAGGAAAGCAGCGAGCTAGCAGTATTGAATGCTAACTACGTTGGACGGATACTGGAGAAGGAGAAAGGCTACGCATTAACCTATGACCCTGAAAAACCCCGTAAACACGAGGTGGTGCTCAGCGCTGGACCAATGCTTGAGGATACTGGTGTAAGCGCACTCTATGTGAGCAAGAAGCTCCTAGACTATGGCTTACACGCGCCTACTACCTATTTCCCGTTGATTGTACCTGAGGCTTTGATGATCGAGCCTACAGAGAGTGAGCCAATTGAAGCTCTTGACGATTTCATCGAAGCCATGAAGGAGATCAATGACCTCGCCTACAGTGAACCAGAGGAAGTGCTTAGTGCGCCTCATAATACGGCTGTTGGTAAGCTTGATGAGGCGAGGGCAGCGCACCCCAGAACCATCTGTTTGAGCTGGCGGAAATACTGCCAGCTTAACCTCGGCGATTAGATATCCTTTTTATATCAACCACTCTTTTATTCGGTGCAAGGGTACACCATGATGTTCACACAGGTATTACTCGACTTAACAATGTACAAGCAACCACCATACGCAACGATAGCTATTATGAGCATTAGCCTTGTTTTAGGATTTATTACCAGCTTTATTGGTGTACGAAGCATGGACCTTGATCAATATAAACGGTTGATGATTGAGAGTTCAAGGGCTAGGAAAGAATTAATGGACGCCACCCGTAGTGGCAACCAGAGAAGAATAGACAAGGCTCAGAAGAAGCAGAACGAGCTCATGCAGCAACAGAGCAAGATTAGCATGGACCGTATGAGAAGCAGTATGTTATTCACGGTACCAATGTTATTGGTTTGGCCTACATTGAACAGGTTCTTCGGGGATACAGTTGTAGCAAATTTCCCATTTGATTTTCCGTATATTCCAAGAGAACTCAAGTTTATCCAATGGTATCTAATCTGCAGCTTCAGCATGAACGTGATACTGAACCGTTTATTCGGATTAACATTTGAGATTGACCCAGAGGACTAGACTGTGCCACGCTCCAAGTGTGAACTAGTAATTACCGTCGCCGGACACCATGGATCAGGAAGAAGCACTAATGCAAGATTATTAGCAAAAGCCTTTGACCTGAAATATATCAGCACCGGGATGTTATTCAGAGAACGAGCAGAAGAACTCGGCGTAAGCCTTGAAGAGATGAACCAGATAGCCGCTGAGGACCCTGATTTTGATAACTGGCTAGATAACCGCACCAAGGAAGAAAGCCGAAAACGATGCGTGGTGATTGACGCAAACCTCAGCGCATGGATGGCGGAAGACCCTGATCTACGTATCTATGTAAGATGCCCATTCGAGGAGCGGGTTAAGCGGATAGCGGACCGTGAGGAGCGAGATTACAGTGATGTGGAACAGGAGACCAGATCACGTGAGGAGTCTGAGCAGAAGCGTTACTTAGATTACTACGGTGTGGATATCAGTGATCTCAGCATCTACGATGTAATATTGAACACAGGGCTCTTTGATATCGAGGCAACCGCGCATATTCTTAAATGCATTGTAGACCAATACATTTCTGGTGCGTAGTTTTGCCAGCAGTTGATATTGGAAGAGTGTGTTTAAAGACCCAAGGACGCGAGAAAGGCAACAAATGTGTCATCATAGACGTGATTGACAGGAACTTTGTGGTGGTCACTGGACCCGAGGTAAGGAGACGTAGGGCTAACATGGATCACTTGATGCTTCTTGACGAGACCGTTGAGATCCAGCGGAACGCTAGCGACGAAGAAGTCACAAGCATACTCAAGTAAAACGATATTTTCCACTACGATTTTTTCTTATTCCCCGTGTTTTATGTACATATTTTACGGTTAATGGATCACATTTTTGTACCTAATTGGATCAAAAATAGCCTGTTTTAGGGCTGTTTTTCTGCTTGAAGCCCCCATTACGGCTGGGATGCTGGTACCCTCTCCCCCCCCCTATTCGTAGCGTAATGCTTCAACGGGGTGAAGATTCGCCGCCTGCCAACTAGGATAGAAACCGGCGGCAATGCTTGTAATCATGGCGAAAGCGACTACAAGTAACCCGAGGCTGGGAGTAACGGATACTGGAAGCCCAATCCAGTCTCCAACGAATAATCCTGCTGCAAAACCTACAATGGCTCCTAATACTCCACCAGTGATACCTGTGATTGTGGCTTCTGTGATGAAAATCAACAGTATTTCTTGGCTTTTGCCTCCTATGGCTTTGAGTATGCCTATCTCGCGGGTTCGCTCCATGACGCTGATGGTCATGGTATTGATGATACTAACGCCAGCCACAATGAGGCTGATCGCAGCTATGCCACCTAATACAGCTTCTATGGTGCCTAGTACTTGGTCTACTTGTTCCTGTATCTGCTCGTAGCTCATAGCCATGACCTTGTCATCGAACTTTTCCTTGATCTCCTCGACTACAGGGTCAACGTTATCCATCTCGTTCACTTGCAGTGAAACATAATCGATCTTGCTACCTGTCTCGAATGTGCTCTGAGCGTCTCTTAGATTCATAACGACACTCCGGTCATCCTCTGAGCCAAATGTGCCTCCTACTTTGTCAAGTATACCAACTATACGGAAGGTAGAGCTGCGCTCTTCACCGCCGACATAGAAAGTGAACTTTATCCTATCACCCACCTCATACAGGGGGTCACCATCATCATCGGGGTCAGCTACAAGATACCCTATTACTATGGCACCTGAGTCACTCTGAAGTAATGATCTCCCGTCGGTTACTTTGAAGCTGCTGAATATCTCAAAATACTCTGGGGTCGAGCCATACATCAACGCAACATATGTCTCGCCACGCACAGTATAACTCGCATAACCCGCAGAAACTATCGGAGCGATATATTTCACGTGGGGGACATCTTCCATTATCTGTACATCACGCCAGTTGAAGCTATCACCGACAAATCCTCTTCCCCTTCTAATCTCATATGGAATAACCATCACGTTTGTGGGTCCAAACATCTCAAGCTGACCACTAACCTCTACGGTCAAACCTTGTGTTATGCTAATGAGACCAGTAACGGCCGCGCAGCCAATCAATATACCTAATACGTTTAGTGCGAGCCTGAATTTTCTCTCGCTTATACCTTGAAAGGCTGTTAATACGGTATCTTCGAGTTTCAACTCGCATAATTTGATGTAGAGTCGAATATAAACAAGGCGAAATAAGAGCTTCTTATGAATCGATTCATTAATCCAACATAACCGTTGGTGAATCATATACCCAAAATAACGCCCCATCTATCTGGTACAGGACTAATTAACAAAACTAGCTTGTTTATCCAATAAGCCACACAGTTCTAAAGGGTAAAAACAGAATTGTAGGTCTGACTAGGGGTTAGAACAACGGTTTTTATGCCTCTCTTCCAATGAAAAAATATGCAAATTACACTACGAGACGCAATCAAGAAAGCAATTGAGATAGAGAAAGAGGTAACCGAGTTCTACCAAGAAAAAATGGTGAAAGCAGAATATCCAGGATCAAAAAAGCTTCTAGAATACCTTGTAGAGCAAAAGGAAGGACACGTGAAATTCTATGAAGAATATCTGCAGAGATCAGAGGAGCTTGGTGGATATTGTAGTATGCCACTGGATTTCATGGATTACCAGATAGCCGAGAACCTGATAGACCAGAAAATAAACGATAAATCAAAGATACAGGACATCTTGATATTCGCAGCCCAGCAAGAACAAAGAATATACGATTACTACATGAAATTGAGTAAAGAATACGCTGACACTGAGATAGGATTCGTTTGGGAATGTTTCGCCAGAGAGTCTCTAATCCATAAAGAACGTTTCGAACGGGAATACGACCAAAACATCCTAAAAGAGATGTAAGTAAAACCACCCAAACCCAATTACAACAGGAGAAAAATGCTCCATCTGCTGCGCCAAGCTCAAGCTAGCTTAAGCGTCACTATTCTCCTCCATTTTCCCCCCTATTTCTCTAGCAGGTTTTTTGCCAGTATCTGGCTTGAGATAAGAACCAAGGGCAGACCTATTCCCGGATGAGTATAGTGTCCATTGTAGTATAGGTTCTTTAGTTTCTTACTCCGATGGCTGGGTCTAAAGATGGCGCTCTGGTTTAAGGTATGCACCAACCCGAGGCTGGTTCCTTTGTATGCATTATAATCCTGTATGAAGTCTTCTGGGCCAAATATTCTCTTTACCTTCTCGTATCCCAGCAGTTTTTCACCTGATACCTTCTCGATATGAGCCATTATCTGGTGGTACAGTTTTTCACGCATATCAGGCGTATCCTCGAAATCATCTGGAACAGGCACAAGAATAAACACAGTCTCGCCATTCTCTGGAGCTACCGATGGGTCTGTTTTGCTAGTTAGATTCACGTAATATGATATGTTGGCTGGCCACTCCGGGTCATTCACATCATATAATGTATCAAAGCTCATGCCCCAATCACCTGCCAAGTAGAGATTATGATGTTCAAGACCTTCCAGCTTCCTATCAAGTCCAACGTATATCACTAAGGCGGATGGAGCAAACAACCTGTTTTCCCAGTACTTTTCGTTATATGACCTTTCTTTCTCCTCAACTAGCTCTAACTCAGAGTGTGGGTAGTCAGCGGTTACAATTATTGATTCAGCTTCATGGCTGCCTTTGGTTGTTTTCACACCAATTGCCTTGTTTTTCTCTGTGAGTATCTTGGTGACTTCTTCTTCAAAACAGAACTCGACACCGTGTTCAATGCAATATTCGTAGAGTTTCTCAATCACTACTCCGATACCACCCATGGGATACCAGACACCCATGTTCAGGTCAACATGATTCATGATATAATAGATAGAAGGAGTATTCATCGGGCTACCACCAACGAAGCCAATGCTATACTCAAGCACCCGTCTAGCTTCCTCGCTCTTGAAAATCCTTGATATATAATCGTCAATATTGCCAAAAAGAGGGAGCTTTAGTCCTTCTTTGATTAATCTTCCATCGATTATGTTTCTAAGCTTATCATAGTCTCTCATCAATAACTCGTCAACGGCAATCCGATAATCGCGAGCAGCCCTTCCCAGATAATCACCGAGCTTCTTTCCGCCATCTGGCTCAAAGCCATCAAACAAATCCATGTTTTTCTCGAGATCAGCTGAGACTAGAATGGGATCTGATTCCTTGAAGAAAATCCTGTAACTAGGGTCAAGTCTAACAAGTTCATAGAGGTCTTTCCGTTTTATGCCGAGATCATTGAAGTATTTGTCAAAAACATCAGGCATTATGTACCAACTTGGACCCATATCAAAGACAAAATCATCCTTCCGGTAAACCCTTGCCCTGCCCCCGGGCTGAGTATTTTTCTCAATAACCTTGACTTTTTTGCCTTCCTTCGCCAAGAGTGCAGCAAGACTTAGTCCACCTATTCCGGCGCCGATTATGAGAAACGTCATTAGAAAATATTGATCTTGATTGGTTATAGTTTTATCTTCCCCTACCTTGTGAGAACTGCTATGTACGACGCGGTGGTCATTGGCGCAGGTATTAGCGGCTCGGTTACATCAAAAATACTAGCCGAAAAGAACTACAATGTACTGTTAGTAGACAAGGAAACACCGCCACGTAACAAGGCTTGTAGCGGCGTACAACTAGGTTATATAGAGAAACTCATAGGAGCGAAAATACCCGATAGGGTTCTCTGTGGTAACAAGCTTAACCGAATTCATCTAACCACGCCATCAGGAAGATCGATTGAGGGCGGCATCTCTTTACTAAATTACTGGAGAAGAGACTTTGATCACTGGCTTAACCAGTTGGCTATAGATGTGGGCGTAGAAACCCGTTGGGGTGCAGTATTAACAAGTATAAAACAGGATTCTACAGGGGTTACAGCCACTATTGATGGGGAGGAGATTCAGACCCAGTACCTCATCGGCGCAGACGGGTTATCCCCAACAGCCTTCACAAGAAGACACATCTCACCAGAAAACTACAGTAAACAGGTAACAGGAGCATCACTAAACTATTATTATCGTGGAGATTCAACGATAAAACCAGACACACTATATCTCTATTATCGGAAAAACATCTCAGACCTGATGTATAGCTGGCTATACCATAAAGACGAGACCATCGTAGTCGGCACCAGTAGCACACAGAACCTAAACCAATATGCACAGGAGTTCCTAGATACTGTCAAAAACCAGTACAGTCTAGAAGGTGAGGAAATTGGCAGAGAGGGTTTCTCCAC